>CAYUEO010000067.1:4217-5131 GCA_964443755.1 uncultured Gammaproteobacteria bacterium
CTCCCGGGTCAAAATCGGCTGTTACATTAAAATATCCAGTGGTATAGACATTTCCGGAGGTATCCACTGCTATGCTTCTTCCGTAATCCCTATCTGTTCCCCCCATACGCTTCGCCCACACGAAATTGCCCGAAACATCTAATTTAGAAACAAAAATATCATGACTTCCTGCCGAAGTGAGATTAGCAATTCCTGCTCCTGGGTCAAAATCGGATGTTCCAGTAAAAGATCCAGTAGTATAGACATTTCCGACCGCATCTACAGCTATGCTGTATACGTAATCCCAACCTGTTCCTCCTATACGCTTTGCCCACACAAAATTACCCGAAGCATCTAATTTGGAAACAAAAATATCAGTAATTAATGTAGGTCCTGCCGAAGTGAGGTTAAAAGTGCCAGCTCCCGGGTCAAAATCAGATGTTCCAGTAAAAAATCCAGTGGTATAGACATTTCCAGCCAAATCTACTGCTATGTTGGTTCCGTAATCATTATCTCCTCCTCCCATGCTCTTTGCCCACACGAAATTGCCCGAAGCATCTAATTTAGAAACAAAAACATCATAACCTCCTGCAGAAGTGAGGTTAAAAGTTCCTGCTCCTGGGTCAAAATCGGCTGTTCCGGCAAAATATCCAGTGGTATAAACATTTCCGAAAGCATCCACAACTATACTGCTTCCTCCGTCACTAGATGCTCCTCCCATGCTCTTTGCCCATACGAAGTTTTGTGCCTGGGTATAAACCCCTAATCCTATTAGGGTTATAAAAAGTAGTAGTTTTTTCATTTTTTTAATGTTTAGAGGAATCCCAAAAAAATCTAACTCATTTCAAAAATACATTATTTTTTTTAAATCACTCCACCATCTTTTTATAAACAATGCCTCTTTCTTTGAGATAGTTCATAAAATAATTGAAACA
>CAYUEO010000068.1:0-5126 GCA_964443755.1 uncultured Gammaproteobacteria bacterium
TGCTAATTACCTTAATAACCTTATTTAGGTCGGCAATAGGCACTTTGTGTTCTAATACCGCATAAGCACAAGCTGACTGAAATAACCGTTCATCATTTGTTCCAAATCCAGAGAAATTTGATTTCATAAGGTGCTTTCCACCCTCGACGCCAAGGTTCAAGACGGATCTGATAGTGCCTTCTAAAACCTCATGTCCAGCGAACTGGACCAAAAAATCGGTGATTTTTTTAATCATGGTGTCGGTCCTCCCAGACCGTAATATATTATTTTATTGTTAAAAAACTTATTTTGCCGGAGCATCCACTCCTCATTTATTTAATAAATATTATACACTATTTATTAATATTTGTCAATAGTAGCTCATCTTATTGTTTATTTTTAGCTAAAAACAAAAAAACACTATTTCTAGTGTTTTTAAGGGAGCCGTTTTCGGGATTTGAACCCGAGACCTTTTCCTTACCATGGAAATGCTCTACCAGCTGAGCTAAAACGGCAGTCTCTTTTACTCCGGAATATCTGTAATCTTTTTCTGCCACTCCTCCAGTTTTTTATTTTCTGGATTTACAGCCGCGAGCTTCTGCCAATATTCCACAGCCAGTGCTCGATCTTTTTTAATTATACTTAAATCCAAAATTAAATCAAGATAACGCGGGCTAGCCGGCTCAAGTTCTAGTGCTTCACGAATATTTTCCAAAGCTGCTTCAATATCTCCCATCTCTTTCTCGACGTCTGCTAATAAAAAATATATCTCTTGAGCCGTCACATCGGGAGACAGCTCTGCACCATCAATAATCACAGACTTCTCTGGACGTTTTAACGATAGCTTCAGGGCATATTGCAGAGTCTCCCGAGCTTCTGTCCATTTTTTTTGATCTTCATATAAACGACCCAAGCGGAAAAAGGCAGCCAAATTTTTTTGATCGAGACTAACTGCTTCTAACAACTTCTCTTCTGCTTCGGCTTCCTCCTCTTCTTTAATTGCCTCTTCCGACTCAGCGATCAATTTCTGAATCTGTAGCTGCTTCTCTTCCCAAGATATCTTAGCCGCCGCCTTATAGGTTATTCTTACCCGTTTGAGCTTATCATGCTGCGATTTTAAAACTGAGCCAAAGCGTTTAGAAATCCATAACCAAACCCGTCCGGCATAACCACTAAAAAATGCCAAATCCCTCTCTACTCGAGACTTCATAATCTGCTCTTTAAATTTTGATTCTTTCTCACCCGGAATATTTTCCACGTCTAAGATAGCCAAAGCCGGAAACTTTCTAACAATAATAGCTAGAATAACTATGATAGCGAGGCCTATGACAATGAGGGGTACGAATGTGGACATAATGATTATTTGAAACGGAATTATCTATCTGCCAATAATTAGCACATTTTCTCGAAATCAGCAACGTCTAAGGAAGCGGCACCAACCAACAGGCCGTCAATGTTTTTCATCTTTAAATACGCTAAAGCGTTATCAGAGCTAACACTGCCCCCATAAAGTACCGGCACTTTTTTCTTTAATATCTTCACTGCTAATCCTTTAATAAACTCCTGAATAGCATCTGCTTCCTCAGGATCCATAGATTTAGCTCCTCTAGTACTACTAATAGCCCACACCGGTTCATAAGCAATTATCAACCGATCCTGCGGCTTTAATTTTACACCAGCCAAAGATTTTTTTAGTTCTGAGCGTAAATATTTTCTAGTTTCGCCACTTTGCTTTTCGATCAGCTTCTCCCCGATACAAATAATCGGCACTAAACCTTCAGAAATTGCTGCCTTAACTTTAGCGGCTATTAAAGCAGAATTTTCATGAAGCTGATCTCGTCTTTCGCTATGCCCGAGAATAACGTAATTCATGCCAATAGCTTTAATATCGGCCGGAGAGACTTCTCCGGTATATGCTCCTCGAGCGGCCATAGCGCAGTCCTGAGCACCAGAAGAAAAAGGCTTTTGTTTTAATATTTCCGCTACCTTAGAAGCAGAAATAAAATCCGGGCAGACAATAATATCTCTAACGCTATCTCTTATCTGACGACTAGATTGATACTTTTTAGCTAGGGCTAAACTATCTAGATAGCTTAGTTTCATTTTCCAATTGGCAACAATAATTTTTTTCATAACTATTTCTTAATTTGTTCTTTAGACCATTTTACCGTCTGTAAAATTCCCTCTGCCAAAGATACAGCCGGCTCCCAATTTAAAATATTTTTAGCTAGTTGAATTTTTAAGCAACTGCGCATCTGCTCGCCGGGCTTTCGAGGTAAAACTTTAATATTCAGCGGTTCACTGATCGCTTCTTCAATAGCCTGTCTGACATCAAGCAGGCTGCTTTCTACGCCAGTACCAATATTAATCTCACCTTGATAACTACAATCTTTAGCCAAACACAAGGCTCTAACCACATCATCTACATAAACATAATCTCTAGTCTGTGAGCCGTCTCCATATTGAGCACTCTCTAAGCCTTGAACAGCATTATCTGTAAAAATAGCAATCACGCCAGCTTCCCCGCCCTTATATTGTCTGGGGCCATAAACATTAGCGAAACGTAAAACCGTATAATCTAAGCCGTAAACTTTAAAATAGGCGTGCAAATATTTTTCAAAAGTAAGCTTATGTATGCCATAAAAAGATAAGGGATAGGGCGGAAAATTTTCACCGGTCGGAACCTCATCCGCTTCACCATAAATAGCTCCACCGGTTGAAGAAAAAATAAATTTCTTAACCCCGCTCAAACGAGCCTGTTCTAAAATATTAAAAGCACCGCGCACGTTGATCTGATTATCAGCTACAGGGTTTTCCATAGATCGGCGCACATCAATTTGGGCTGCCAAATGAAAAACATATTCCGGCTGCTCTTTTTTAAAGATAGCGCCGACTTCTTCTGATTGAATATCAATCTGATATAAAACAGCCTGAGGGTTAAGATATTCTCTTTTACCGGCAGACAAATCGTCTATCACTCTAACTTCGTGACCATCGGCAATTAATTTATCTACTAAGGTAGAGCCGATAAATCCAGCTCCGCCTGTAACAATAATTTTTGACATATAATGAATTATAACACAGCCTAGAAAAATAAAAAAAACCCCGGCTACTATGCTTGCCTAAGCGATTAATTTTTGCTAAGATAATACTAGTTTAACGGATTTAAAATTAGGTAAAAATACCCTAGAAATCGGGAATTTTTTGCTTTAATGAAGAAAATTATGGCTAAAAGCACAGATAACGAATCCCCTAAAAAACAGAAATACGGAGCTGAGCAAATTACCGTTTTAGAGGGTCTAGATCCGGTCCGAAAAAGACCGGGCATGTATATTGGCTCAACCTCAGCAGCAGGCTTACACCACTTGATTTGGGAAGTGGTTGATAATTCTATCGACGAAGCTATGGCGGGCCACGCTACTGATATTTCTATTTCCCTGCTGCCTGATCGCATGGTTTCAGTTAGTGATAATGGTCGTGGTATCCCAGTTGATAAACATAAAGTTACCGGTGTATCCGCACTTGAAACAGTGTTAACCAAACTGCATGCTGGCGGAAAATTTGGTGGCGATAGTGGTTATAAGGTATCCGGCGGTTTGCACGGTGTTGGTGTTTCAGTAGTTAACGCCTTAAGTGAATATTTATTAGCGGAAGTTAGACGGGATGGAAAAACTTGGAGTCAGGAATATAGAGTTGGTAAACCACAAAAAGCGATTAAAGCCGTCGGTCCGGCTAAAGATACCGGAACCACTATTACTTTTAAAGCTGATGCGACTATATTTACCGAATTAGAATTTAATTGGGGAAAAATTCTCGATCGCTTAAGACAACAGGCCTATCTAACCAAGGGTATTACTATTCAGCTTTTTGATAAACGAGAAGGACATCGCCCTAAACAATATAAATTCCATTTTGAAGGCGGTATAAAATCATATATCAAATCTTTACACCGTAATAAGACGGTTAAAAATGATACGGTCTTTTATATTGATAAAGATATCAACGGCTGTAAGGTAGAGGTTTCCCTACAATATAACGACGAATACAACGAGACAGTTCTGTCATTTGCTAATAATATTCATAATCCCGAAGGCGGCACTCATTTAGTTGGCTTTAAAACAGCTTTAACCAGAGTTCTTAACAACTACGCCCGAGGCAAAAACCTATTGAAAGAAAAACAAGAAAACCTAACCGGAGATGATGTGCGTGAAGGTTTAACGGCTATTATCAGCGTTAAGCTTCCCGAGCCGCAATTTGAAGGACAAACTAAAGGTAAACTCGGCAACGCAGAAATGAAAGGATATGTCGAATCTGTATTTGGAGAACAATTTAATATCTTTTTAGAAGAACATCCTAAAGAGGCTGAGGCAATTATCGGCAAGTGCTTACTATCCGCTCAAGCTAGATTAGCCGCCCGGACTGCTCGAGCTACTATTCTCCGTAAAGGAGCTTTAGAAGGCATGACTCTTCCCGGCAAGCTGGCTGATTGCTCTAGCCGCCACCCTGAAGAATGTGAATTATATATCGTTGAGGGAGACTCAGCCGGTGGCAGTGCCAAACAAGGTCGTAATAGAAAGTTTCAGGCTATTTTACCTTTACGTGGAAAAATCTTAAATGTAGAACGGGCCCGTTTGGATAAAATGTTAGCTAACAATGAAATTAAAAATTTGGTTATTGCCTTAGGAACCAACATTGATGAACAACTTGATCTAGAAAAACTACGTTACCACCGTATTATTATCATGACCGATGCTGACGTCGACGGGGCTCATATTAGAACCTTGCTTTTAACCCTGTTCTTTAGACACTTTACCCCGTTAGTCACTAACGGCCACATGTATATTGCCCAGCCACCGCTTTATCAGTTAAAAAAAGGTACGACAGTCCAGTACGCTTATAGTGATGAAGAGAAAGAAAAAATTATTATTGAGATGGGAGGTAGTGTTGAAGAGGTTGAAGAAGTTGGCGAGGAAACTGATGATGGTGAGATTTTAGAAATACAAGCCAACGAGAGTGAAAATAAAGCTAAAAAGGAGGCGGCCGCTGAAAAGAAAGCTACTAAAATACATATTCAGCGCTACAAAGGTTTGGGTGAAATGAACCCAGAACAACTTTGGGAAACGACCATGGACCCAGCGCGTCGGATA
>CAYUEO010000069.1:0-5035 GCA_964443755.1 uncultured Gammaproteobacteria bacterium
TATATCATCATGATACATATAGAATTCTTCATTGTAACCTCCAATTGCCACCCAGATTTCCGGTCTCATGATAAAAGAACAGCCACTGGCATAACCACTTATTTCTGGGTATCCCTCTATTTGCCGATCGACCTCATTGTAATAAGAGGTCAAACCGTAACCCAAATAATGGATCATGTTCCCTAAGGTATTTAAACGAGGAAGTTTTTTATCTTCTTCATTCTTAGGATATAAATATACTTTAGATTGAGCGATAGCAGCTTCGGGATTATTATCTAAAGCTTTTACCAACTCACTCAACCAAGCCGGATGAGCTTCAGTATCCATATTTACAGTCACAACGTAATCGCAACCAGACTCAATAGCTTTTTTAAAACCTAAATTATTAGCAGCACAATAATTACCGTCTGATCGCGGCAAAATTTTTGCTTCCGGAAAGCTTTCTTGTAAAAAATGCGCCGAATCTGGAGTTGAGGCATTATCAATAATAAATACCCGCCAGTCTTCACGAGGATAGTCTTGACCACGCAAACTATCTCGACAATTCGCTAAAAAATGTTCTGCGTAGTCTTTGTAATTTATTAAAATAATGCCAACTTTTTTTGCCATGTTATAAAATTAATCTAATAAGTTTCCAGGCCACTCTTAATATTTTAGTTTCTCGAGGACTGCCCCATTTTTCAAAATATTTTAACATTGAGTCACTAAAATAACTCTGACCCTTGGCTCTATCTATCTGTTTAAAGCTGGCGCCAACATAATCCAAGCAGCGCGCTTCTGGAGTATACCAAACCTGTCCGCCTAACTCACTCACATGTTTACAAAAATCTACTTCCTCAAACCAAATAAAATATCTTTCATCTAGTAGCGGCTTGACGCCACCACTTAAAGCCTTGTAACCATTACTATTAATAAGAAAAAAGGCTCCCCGAATAGAATCAACTGCCGCTGAACGGCTATAATCAAAATTATTACATAGATATCTATTTATTGAACCGGGAAAAATATGAGGTACTTTTAGGGTTATTAAAAGTTGATCAATAAGACGAGGGAATCTTCTAACCTGCTTAACTGTCTTCCCTTTTTCATTTACTAGATGGCAGCCGCTGACTACTGCTTGAGGATTTGTCTCAGCCCAAGCTATCATTTTAGATAAAGTATCAGACTCAACTCTCATATCAGGATTAAGCAACAAAATATAGCGGCCAGATGCCTGTCTAATCGCTTGATTATTAGCTTTGGAAAAACCGACATTCTCAGTATTTTTAATCAAGCAAGCGTCCTTAAACTCGGCTTGCACCATATCGGCGCTACCATCTTGAGAGGCATTATCGACTACAAAAACTTCAAATTTAAGATTGCCTGACGAAGAAAAAAGAGCGGAGAGATTGTCTCTCAGCTTATCTCTAACATTCCAGGAAACAATGATAATCGTTAAATCCATGATAATTATATTCTTGATCTAGTTCCGAATAATATTAACAGTTTTTATTCTATTTTCTAGTCCTCTAGCTATACGAACTTGTTCTCTAGACACAGAGAACTCAGCCGCTAGGAACCTAATTAGCTCCCTGTTAGCTTTACCCTTTTCTGGAGCTGAAGAAACGCCAATCTTTAAGGTCCCGTCGCCTAGTGTCTTATGATAACCGGTTTTTCCGGCCTGAGGTAGGACTTTGATCTTCAGGCTAACCTCTTTGCCTTTTACAAAATCGTTAACATAATCTTCTAATGTGACGGCCATATATTACAATTTACAACTTTTCTTAAACAACTATAGTTTAACCCCTTTCTCAGTTTTTTAAAAGCCATAATGATACATATAGCTATGTCTGTCAAGATTTATTTTATCAGAAAAATAGGTTAAGATAATAAGGCATTATTAAGAAAATACCCTTCGGGGCCTATCTCCTTGATTATAAAAAATATGCCAATTCCAAAAGAAGAATCAACGACCCCTTATGTAAGGCCTTCCTGGGATCAATACTTCCTCGGCATCGTTAAAATGGTCGGCAGTCGCGGCACTTGCGACCGTTTCCGAGGTGGCTGTGTTATTACAAAAGATAAGCGTATCGTTGCAACCGGCTATGCCGGGTCACCAGTTGGCTTACCGCACTGTGATGAAGTGGGCCACGAAATGCATTCCGTCACTAACGCTGATGGCTCTATTAGTCGACACTGCATCCGCACTGCTCACGCCGAACAAAACGCTATTTGCGAAGCAGCACGTATGGGCATTGCCTTAAACGGTGGCACTTTATACTGTCAAATGACTCCCTGCTATGTCTGTGCCAAAATGATTATCAATGCTGGAATTAAGAGAGTCGTTTGTGCTAAAGATTACCATGCCGGAGGCAGAAGTAAGGAAATTTTTAAGGAAGCAGGTATAGAATTTGATTTGGCTGAAGAAGTAATAACCGAATACGCAGACCAATAATCATTAACCGCTAAATATATGAAACAATATCTTGATTTGCTGCGCGACGTATTAGAAAATGGCCAAGGTAAAGACGATAGAACTGGCACCGGAACTACCAGCGTCTTCGGACGTCAAGCTAGATACGATCTCAGTCAGGGTTTCCCTCTGTTAACAACTAAAAAAATTCATCTTAAATCAATTATCCACGAATTACTCTGGTTTTTAAAAGGTGATACTAATATTAAGTATCTAAACGATAACGGCGTCACAATCTGGGATGAGTGGGCTGATGAAAATGGTGATTTAGGACCAATCTATGGCAAACAATGGACAGCTTGGGAAGGAAAAGACGGGTTAAAAATAAATCAGATTGCTGAAGCTGTTGAAATGCTTAAAAAAAATCCGACTTCTCGAAGAATTATTGTCAGCGGTTGGAATGTGGCTGATCTAAGAGAATTAATTGGTGGAAAAAAAACTGCCCCACCTCCTTGTCATACTCTTTTTCAATTCTATGTTTCAGCCGATGGCCGACTATCTTGCCAACTTTATCAAAGAAGTGCCGATTTATTTTTGGGCGTACCATTTAATATTGCCTCTTACTCTATATTAACAATGATGGTGGCTCAAGTGTGTAACCTAAAACTAGGAGATTTTGTTCATACTTTCGGTGATCTCCATATTTATAACAATCACCGAGACCAGGTCCAACTTCAGCTCAGCCGCAGTCCTAAAGAATTACCAACTCTACGACTTAACCCAGAAGTAAAAGATATTTTTTCTTTTAAATATGAAGATTTTGTGCTGGAAAATTATAATCCAGAACCAGGCATAAAAGCACCAATCGCCATTTAAAATTTGTCTTAAAAATATGATTCCAGTAACCATGATGATGGCTATCACAGCAGATGGCAAGATTGCTAAAGATAAAACTCAATTGACTGATTGGACTAGCCGCGAAGATAAGTTGCTGTTTAAAGAAATCTCTAAATCGCACGGAGTAGTGATGATGGGTGCTAATACTTTCAGAACCTTCCCTTCTCCTTTGCCCGGTCGCCTTAACGTGGTCTTTTCTAAAACAGAAGCAAATCCGGAACAAGCTGGCGTTAAGTGGGTTAGTGGCGAACCAGAGGAGGTACTTAAAGAGTTAGAAAAAATGGGTTACAAGTCAGCCCTACTAGGAGGCGGAGCTAAACTTAATTCCCTATTTTTAGAAAAGCAACTAATTTCCGAAATAATTATCACCATTGAACCAAAAATTTTTGGCCAGGGACTGTCTCTTTTTAGCCAAAACTTAGAAGCTGACTTAAAACTGCAAGAAGTTAAAAAAATAAACGAAGATACGGTACTGCTCCGCTATCTGGTAAAGAAAAAATAGTATGTCCAAAAAAATTCTGGGTTTTACTGGCTTGATTGCTAGCGGTAAAGATGTGACAAAAAAATATATTGAAGAAAAATATGGCGCCTCTAGCCATCGTTTCTCGACAATGTTAAGAGACATACTTACCAGACTATATCTCCCTATAACCAGAGAAAATTTACAATCATTATCACTTGATCTAAGAACCAGATTCGGAGGTGATACTCTAGCCAGAGTTATAGCTCAAGATGTTTTAAATGATAAGAGTGAAATTATAATCATTGAAGGGATAAGGCGGGCGGATGATATTAGAGAACTGCGAAATTTTCCGGGATTTCATTTAATTAGCATTGACGCCGAGGCTAAAACGCGTTATGATCGGGTGATTAAGCGAAATGAAAATATTGGCGATGCTGATAAAACATTTGAACAATTTTTATTTGAAGGCCAGCAAGAAACTGAATTAGAAATTCCTAAATTAATTGCCGAGTCTACCTACCATCTAGACAATAACGGTTCACTTGAAGATTTATATAAACAAATAGACGTGATTATCAAGAAACTATGAACGGTTTCCCAGGAAAATTTATCGTCATCGACGGCACAGACGGTAGCGGTAAAACAACCCAGCTGAGTCTACTTAAAAGCCGTCTAGAAGAAGCGGGTCACGTGGTGGCTTTAGCTGATTTTCCTCAATACAATACAAAATCTGCTGGTCCGATAGAAGAATACCTGTCCGGTAAATACGGCGGAGCTGATGAAATCAATGCTTACAAGGCTTCGGTATTTTATGCTGTTGATCGCTTTGATGCTAGCGGAAAAATAAGAAAATGGTTGAGTGAAGGCAAAATTGTGTTAGCTAATCGTTATACGAGCGCCAATATGGGCCACCAAGGCTGTAAGATTGCTAATCCACTTGAAAGACGGGTCTTCTTTAATTGGCTCACAGACCTGGAATATAAGATTTTTGAAATTCCCCGCCCGGATCTGACTATCATTCTTCATCTCGATCCAGTTATCGCCCAACAGCGCATTAAAGAAAGAGCTCGAGAAGACTGGAGCGGCAAAAAAAATGATATTCATGAAGAAAATATCGATCATCTCAAGAAGGCAGCTGACGTTTATGAGGAAATTGCCAACTCGTTCTCTGATTACGAGTTAGTAAGTTGCGTAAAAAATGGACATATTCTTGATAGAGAAGAAATTAATTTATTAGTTTGGAATGTAGCTCGAAGAATAATAATTACTGATGAAAAAAAGGC
>CAYUEO010000070.1:0-5030 GCA_964443755.1 uncultured Gammaproteobacteria bacterium
AATCACCTTCGAATCCGCTACTGCATATAGCCTCAAGCGTTAGGTGCAAGCGTAGGACGACCGAAAACTCGACTATAAACCGACAGAAACGGAGGACGAAAATGCCAACGCTTCGCAAAATTAAAAGAGGTGTTTTGCCAACGCACTTGCCGACACAAAAACACCACATTTAATTTTACCCCAACGCACCCAAGCCCACCCACCACCCTACAAGTGGACGGTTGACAATTTGGAGGCAACTTTTGAGAGTAAAAAGGTTTTAAAACTTATCTTTACCGACTGAAATAACGAATTAGAATTTAAAGAAATATGCAGGACTTATACAAAGAATTAATACAACTTTTAGAGCAAGACCCAGCTCTGATAATTGAAGATAAACTAAACAAAGCCTTAATAATTGACAGGGCTTTAAAACTTGACACAGCTCTTCTGAAATTATTACTTATCAACCCAAACATTAAAAAGCAGTTTTTTGCTGACTTAGATGGTGTTTTGGTGTTTGATAAAATTGCATTTCAGCGTTTTGTAAATTCTAAAATGTTTTTGCAAGACAGTTATACCCAATACAAAAACAAAATTGGACTTAGCACAGACTACGAAAATTACCTGACAGACAGCAGAGAAGTTGTTTTGGTTTGGCCTCACAAGGACTGTGTTTTAGAAGGTGGACAAACAAAAGATGATGCCAAAAGAAATGAAATATTCTACAACACAACCCTAGCTCCAGACGATATTGATACACTTACATCTGCAAAAGTTTTAACAAATTGGAAGCGTTACGACAAGGAAGGTGAATCAACCCCAAATAAATTAACCAAAAAAGATAGCTTGGTAATTAAAGGAAACAATTTACTCACTTTACATTCATTAAAGGAAATATACAGAAATCAGATTAAACTAATATACATTGACCCACCTTACAATCCAGATACTAACTCTAATACATTTGCTTATAACAATAGTTTTAATGAATCCACTTGGCTGACCTTTATGAAAAACAGATTAGAAGTTGCAAAGCAACTTCTAACAATAGACGGAGCTATTATAATTGCTATTGATGAAAATGAATTTTTAGAATTAGGAATAATAATTAAAGAAATCTTCAAAGGATACGAAAGCCATTGTATTACTATTGTCCACAATCCAAGAGGTGTTCAAGGCACAAACTTTTCTTATACCCACGAGTATGCCTTTTTTGTTTTTCCAGCAGGTAAGAAAATTGTAGGTAATAGAAAAATTGAAGAAGCTGATATAGAATGGAGTAATTTAAGGAATTGGGGAAGTGAAAGCGAAAGAAAGGATGCAAAAAATTGTTTCTATCCAATTATTGTAAATAAAGAAACATTAGAAATTATTGAATTTGGAGAAGTATGTGAAGATAGCTTTAACCCAACATCAATAAATGAAATTGAGGGTAATACAATAAAAATATATCCAATTGACGGCAAAGGAATTCAAAGAAAATGGAGATATGCTAAGCAGTCTGTTGAAGATATAAAAAATCTTTTGAGAGTAAGATTAAAAACTGGTGTTTACGATGTTGAATTAGGAAAGGATTTTGGACAATACAAAACCGTTTGGGTAGATAATAGATATGATGCAAACCAATACGGAACCCAAATAGTAAACGAATTAGTCCCAAACAACACATTTAAATTTCCAAAATCTTTGTGGAATGTTTATGACTGTATTTATTCTATTGTTGGCAAAGATAAAAATGCAATTATACTAGATTTTTTTGGGGGCAGTGGCACAACTGCACACGCTGTATTGGAATTGAATAAAGATGGTGGAAATAGAAAATTTATTATCTGTGAACAAATGGAATATGTCGAGACTGTTACTGTTCCTAGAATAAAAAAAGTGATTGAAAATAATGCTATTGGCAGTTTTATTTATGCAGAATTATACAAGAGTAATCAGCAATATATTGAGGATATTGAAAAGGCAAAAAACACAAATGACCTCAAAACAATATGGGAGCAAATAGAGGAAACAGCATTTTTAAGCTACAGAGTATTGCCACAAAACATAAACAAGGAAATAAAAGAATTTGAGGCTTTATCTTTTGAAGACCAACAGAAATTCTT
Source organism: uncultured Gammaproteobacteria bacterium (assembly GCA_964443755.1). GTDB lineage: Bacteria > Patescibacteriota > Patescibacteriia > Patescibacteriales > UBA12465 > UBA12465. The sequence continues at coordinate 2,091 of CAYUEO010000070.1, forward strand.
AATAGAAGTATTGGATAAAAATTTGTTGTATGTAAACAAATCTGAAATCAATGATGTAACTCATAAAGTTTCGGAATACGACAAAGAAATGAATCAACTATTTTATTCAATGTAATATATTAAGAAATGGCATTACAACTTCTCAATACTTTCGATACATTACAAGAATCAGTAGAGCAATTTAATGATGACTTGCCTAATTATATTGTTCAAAATATCAATCCGAATTTTGAAATTAGGGAATATCAAAAAGAGGCTTTCAATCGGTTTGAATTTTATTTGAACACTTACAAAAAAAGAGTAAAACCAACACAGTTGTTGTTTCAAATGGCAACAGGTAGCGGAAAAACTCTGATAATGGCTGGTTGCATTCTTCAATTATATAAACAAGGCTACCGCAATTTTATATTCTTTGTTGACAGCACAAATATTATTGAAAAAACAAAGGACAACTTTTTAAACTCATCTTCTTCAAAGTATCTTTTTAATAGTCAAATACAATTTGACGACAAAGCCATAACATTAAAACAAGTTGAGAATTTTGCAAATGCAAATGCAGATGCAGACTGCATCAATATACATTTTACAACTATTCAAGGTTTGCATAGTAGGCTGAATAATCCAAAAGAAAATGCACTTACTTACGAAGATTTTGAAAATAGGAATGTTGTCTTGCTTAGTGACGAAGCCCATCATATGAATGTGGACACTTTAAAAAATGCTGGCAAACAATTATCTATTAAGGAATTTGAAGAATACGATAGTTGGGAAGGAACAGCAATGAGAATTTTTAGGAGCAGTAAAGAAAATATGTTGTTAGAATTTACAGCAACTGCGGAATTACATCAAGAAGCTATTGCTAAAAAATACGATGATAAATTATTGTATGATTATTCATTAAAAAAATTCTATTTAGCAAAATATAGTAAAGAAGTAAATGTTCTACAAGCTAGTTTAAGCACAGTTGAAAGAGCATTGCAAGCAATTATATTAAGTCAATATCGCTTATTAGTTTTTGCACAAAACAACATATTAATAAAACCAGTTGTAATGTTCAAGAGCAACTGTGTTAATGTGCCTAAAAAAAGAGATGAAAACAAAATTGTATCATCAGAATTCAAGTCTGAATTATTGCAAAAAATTGCAACACTCAAAAAGTCAGACATTGAAAAAATTAGAGATAATGCACCAGACAAGGGCATAATTAAAACTGCATTTACTTTTTTTGAAACCAATGGAACATCTCTTGAAAATTTAATTATTCAAATTAAAGATGCTTTTTCAGAGGACAAGACAATAAGCGTTGATAGTTTAAGCGACAAGCAAACAACTCAATTAGTTATTAATTCACTAGAGGAACCGAATAATGCAATTCGTGCAGTATTTGCTGTTGACGCATTAAACGAGGGTTGGGATGTTTTAAACTTATTTGACATTGTGAGATTATACAACACTCGTGATGCAAAAAATGGAGTGCCCGGAAAAACTACAATGAGTGAAGCTCAATTGATAGGTAGAGGAGCAAGATATTGTCCATTCATTGTTGAGGAAACTCAACCAAAGTATCAAAGAAAATACGATGAAGATTTAACCAATTCATTGAGAATTTGTGAAGAATTATATTATCACAGCGAAACTAATAGCCGATATATTGAAGAGTTAAACAAGGCTTTAGACAAAATTGGTATTAAGCCTTCAAATACTACGAAAAGACAACACTATTTAAAAGAGGAATTCAAAAAGACTTCTTTTTACAAAAACGGAATAATTTATCTTAACCAACAAAATAAATACAGGAACGAAGACGTAACTGCATTTCCGCAATACCTAAAAGACAAGAAATTTTATTACAAAGTAAAAACTGGATTTAGTTCCGAAGCTACCTTATTACAAAATGACGATGTTACAATTGCAAGAGAAGAATCTGTTCCATATTCTGTAAAAGTTTCATCATTAGGTTTGCCAGTTATAAGAAAAGCAATGCAAAAATTGTCATTCTTTACATTCAGAAACATAACTAAATACTATCCCAATATTCAATCAGTAGAGGACTTTATAACTTCAACAAACTATTTGGGTTCAAACTATTTAGAAATAAGCGGAAAGACCAAGAATGTTGATGAAATGACACAAGATGAAAAATTGAATTGTGCCTTAAAAATATTGCAAGAAATACAACCTGATATTGAAAAAGGGAATATTGATTATAAAGGTTCTGAAGTGTTTATTCCAAACGCAATTCAAAAGATTTTTGGCGACAGAGAAATGAATTTTGTTCTTAGAGACGATGGAGATGCCGAAACTGGTTATCCAATGAGCAGACCAAAATTAGACGAACACTATTTAGACCTAAAGAAAGAAGACTGGTATGCTTTTGAAGAAAACTTCGGAACATCAGAAGAAAAGAAATTAGTGCTATTTATTAAAGGTGCAATTGACAAATTAACCAAGAAATACGAACAAGTTTATTTACTTCGTAACGAAAAATATTTTCAAATATTCCGTTTCAGTGACGGTAAACCATTTGAACCAGACTTTGTGCTTTTCCTCAGAGAAAAAAAGACAAGCGAAACCATAATTTACCAATTGTTTATCGAACCAAAAGGTGACGGTTATTTAGAAGGTGACCAATGGAAAGAGGACTTTTTAAAAGAAATAAAACAGAAACATATTATTCACCAAAACACAAATTACAAATTAGTCGGACTTCCATTTTACAATAGTGGTTCAGACAAACAAAGAGAATTTAGTTTAGCATTTGACGAATATATTTAGCCAACGCATTTGGTAGCACATTTGCAATTCGCACATGCCAACTCACAGACCAAAAATTGCAAAAGAGCTTGCCTAACACAACGCACGGACAGAATGACAATGCAGCAAAAATTAAAAAAAAACAACTTTAATAAATGAATAAAAAAGTATTTCTATTGAGTTAGG
>CAYUEO010000071.1:0-3493 GCA_964443755.1 uncultured Gammaproteobacteria bacterium
AATCCAGTTATTTTTACTGTGGATGATATTTACGACCAATTTTCGTTCGGAATTCAAAAACATCCGTTGGCAATCCGTAATTTTTTAGATTATTTGCTAACCAATTGGACTACCGAACCTAATTATTTATTTTTATTAGGAAAGTCCATTAAAGCTAAAGCAATTAGAAAAAATAGTATCAGCTTTAATAAATGTTTAGTGCCTTCCTACGGAAATCCTGCCTCCGACCACATGATCACCATGGGATTAAATGGAAATTTACCCTTTGAACCAGCCATTCCAACAGGGAGGTTAGCTGCAAAAAACAACATAGAAGTAGATTGGTATTTAAGTAAAGTGCAACAACACGAAAGCCCTGTGTTAGGAAACAACGGTGAAACAGAATGGATGAAACGATTTTTGCATTTTAGTGGAGGCACTAATCCTGGAGAACAAAGCACCTTTTTTACTTTTGTAAATAATTATAAAACAATCATCGAAAACCCTTTTTTTGGAGCAAACGTAACCACTTTTACTAAAACAACAACAGCTCCAGTTCAAATTACATTGGCTGATTCTATTAAAAATTTCATTAGAGATGGAATTTCACTGATGACTTTTTTCGGACATGCTTCTACTACTGGAGGCTTTGACCAAAATATTGACGACCCTGCCTTATGGCCCAATCAACAGGGTAGATATCCTTTAATTATAGGATTAGCCTGTTTTGCTGGAGATATGCATTTACCCGCATCAAATAGCACTAGCGAGGAACATGTTATCATAGATGATAAAGGAACTATAGGGTTTTTGTCTTCGGTTGATTTAGCTTTGAGTAATACTTTAAATACTTATGCGAGTAATTTTTACACCAATTTATCACAAACAAAATATGGAGAATCTATTGGAAGACAAATTAAAAATACTATTAAAACAATAACACAAGGACAAGGAACGGATATAAAAAATTTTACAAATTCGGTTGGACTGAATATTTCTTTCCATGGAGACCCTGCCATTCATTTACATACATTCGATAAACCTGATTATATGATTAATGAACAGTCGGTAAGTTTTCAACCAAACATAGTTACTTCCGATTTAGATTCTTTTACCATTCAAATAATTGTTGCCAATTTAGGACATGCCCTAGATACTAATATTTTACTAAGTGTAAACAGGTCATTTCCCAATAATAATTTTACAGATACTATTTACATTATTCCTATTGCTGCTCCTCATTACAAAGATACTTTTACATTAAAATTGCCTGTAGATATTATTAAAGGATTGGGATTGAATGCCTTTACGATAACAGTAGATGCACCTCCAGGTGTTGTAGATGAAATTTCTGAAACCAACAATACCGTAGTAAAAACATTAGACATTCGCTCAGGAAATATTATACCCATTTATCCTTATGAATTTTCTATTGTTCCCAATCAAGGAGTCACCTTAAAAGCCTCTACTGCTTTTACATTTCAACCTGCTAATAACTATGTCTTTGAAATAGACACTACGGATTATTTTAATAGCCCAATAAAAGAAACTACCACCATAAATCAATCTGGAGGGGTAGTAAGTTGGTCTCCCAATTTATTACAAAACATGCCCGATAGCATGGTTTATTTTTGGCGTGTGAGTAAAGACTCCGTGAATGCAACAGGGTTTACATGGAGTATGCGTTCTTTTCAATATATCAAAGACAGAGAAGGTTGGCAACAAGACCATTTCTTTCAATTTGAAAATAACCCGATGCAACTATTAGGATATAGCAGAAGTACTCGTCAGTTTAGTTTCCAGAATAATTTAAGTACATTGAGTGCCAGAACAAATGGGGCTATAGGTAGCCCTGTAAATGGTAGTGGTACAATTTGGACAGATGGCTCTTTTCCTTCTTATTTTATAGGACAAAACAGAGTTGGTGGAAACGGTGTTGGAGCAAATAGTGCGGTTCATGTTGCTGTTGTTGATACCGTTGGTTTTGATTATTGGGACGCTTCTCAAATGAATATGGGGCAAGGTTCAGGTACTTCTAGTTTTTTTAGATTTGAAAATGGAAATACAGCACAAATGAACGCATTAGCCAATATGCTAACGGATAGTGTGCCTGATGGGTATTATATTATAATGTGGTCGTGGTATTGGCATTTATTTTGGAATCATGCACCTCTTCCTGCGTCTGTTAATAATGCACTTATTAACCTTGGAGCAACGCAATTGCCTATCATTCAAGATAGCTTACCGTTTATTTTATTCGCTAAAAAAGGTTATCCTTCTCAAACAGTTGAAACTATTGGGGATTCAATTATGCACAAAAATATTAGTGCCAGTGGAAATATGGTAGGTACTGCCAACTTTGGAAATGTTTTTTCTTCTCCACTTGGACCTGCTGCACGTTGGGATTCGCTGTCATGGCGAATGACTTCATTAGAATCTCCTACTACCAAAGACAGTTCGGTGTTAAATGTTTTTGGTATAGATGTCAATGGAAATCAAACCTTACTCATTAGCAATCTTCCCACAGATTCGGGAGACATTCGCATTACCAATCAAATCGATGCCAACCAATATCCTTATTTAAAGTTACAAACACACATTACGGATGATTCCTTATTTTCTGCTCCTCAGTTAGCTCGTTGGCAAGTAATTTATAATGATATTCCAGAAGCAGCTCTTGATCCTAATATTTATTTTACTTTTTATAAAGATACTGTGCAGGAAGGAGAACATATCAAGTTATCCATTGCTGTTAAAAACATTAGCCGACACGACATGGATAGTTTATTAATTTCTTTTGCTGTATTGAATAAATTTAATACTATAATTCCACTATCATTTCCTAGACAACGCCCCTTATTGGCAGACAGTGTTATGATAGTCAATTTTGAATTTTCTACTTTTGGAATGGAGGGAATCAATAGTTTGTTAATAGATGTCAACCCCAATAATGACCAATTGGAAAAATATCACTTTAACAATGTGGCTGAAATTCCATTTTATGTAATCGATGACAAAATAAACCCCTTATTGGATGTTACTTTTGATGGAACGCATATTTTAGATGGGGACATTGTATCTCCCAAATCTGAAATCGTTATAGAGTTAAAAGATGAAAATAAATTTCTATTGTTAAATGACACCTCTGATTATGCGATTTGGATCACATCTCCAAATGGAACAGAAAGAAGAATCCATTTCTATAACAATGGACAGGATATCATGCAGTTTATTCCTGCCTCATTACCCAAAAATAGTGCAAAAATTATTTATAGAGCAGACTTTAAAGACGATGGAAAATATAAACTAAGAGTACAAGCCAACGATATTTCAAAAAATGAATCTGGAAATAATGATTATTTAATTGGGTTTGAAGTAATTTTAAAATCAACTATTACCAACATTATCAATTATCCCAACCCATTTACCACTTCCACTCGATTTGTATTTACACTCACGGGAAGCAAAGTGCCTGATATCTTCAAAATTCAGATCATAACCATAACAGGAAGAG
>CAYUEO010000071.1:3593-5028 GCA_964443755.1 uncultured Gammaproteobacteria bacterium
GGAAGCAAAGTGCCTGATATCTTCAAAATTCAGATCATAACCATAACAGGAAGAGTAGTAAGAGAAATACATAAAGAAGAGTTGGGACATCTTAAAATTGGTAATAACATTACAGATTTTGCTTGGGATGGTACGGATACTTATGGAGATAGATTGGCTAATGGATTGTATTTGTATCGTGTAATTACTAAAATAGAAAATGATGATATTGAACACAGAGACACCAGCATGGATTCCTATTTCAAAAAAGGATATGGAAAAATGTATATGTTTCGATAGCTTTTAGTTTTTTATGCTCAATACATCTCTATCTCATTTTTAATGAAAGATAACCTTAAAACACTTTTTCCTTTTTTTCTATTTTTTATTGCACTTACTATTTTTGTTTCCAATAATTTCTTTTTTTGGGATACCATTAGTAGTGTAGCTAATCCTGCAAATTTTTTTTACGAAAATAAATTTAACTCCCTTATGCTACCCGCTGATTCTGGTAATGGACATATTCCATTATTAGCAATATATATTGCTAAAATTTGGCATGTTTTCGGCAGAACACTGTGGATTAGTCATTTAGCTATGCTTCCTTTTTTATTTGGAATTGTATATCAAGTATATAAACTGATTAACTATTTTATTACAGACAATGCTGTTCTTAAATTAGCTATGGTGTTAGTCTTAGTTGAACCTACTTTTCTTAGCCAATCTGTAATGATTTCAACAGATATTGTTTTATTATTCTCATTCTTATTAGCACTTAACTCATTGTTAAATAATCAATCATGTTATCTTGTTATGGCAATTTTAGTTTTATTTTTTATAAACATGAGAGGAATGATGGCTGTTTTAACAATATTTTTAATTGATTTAATCTTAGTAAAAATAAAACACCAAATATTTTCATTTCAATTTTTAATCAAAAAAGGATTACTTTATGGATCCCCTTTTTTAATAATGGTTTGTTATTACTTCTATCACTACAAAGTTACAGGATGGGTTATTTCAAGACCTAACTCTGAATGGTCTTCAGCAGAAATATTTAATGACATAAATGGAGCTATTTATAATTTAGGCATTCTTTCTTGGCGAATAATAGATTTTGGAAGAATTATACCTGTATTATTACTTATTGTTATTAGCTACTACAACAGAAAACAAAATTTAACTGGTAAAAGCAAGCAACTTATTGTAATTATAGGATGTACACTTGTTATAATAGCAACCCCCTTTATTTTTTTTAAATACTTAACATTACATCATTACTTAATGCCCTTTTTTACTCTGCTATTAATTGGGATATCCTACATTGTCTCTAAACTATATTTAACAATATTTCAAAAGAAACTTGTATTTTTTGTATTAATAGCATCGTTATTATCAGGAAATTTCTTGGTATATCCAGACAAAATAGCTCAAGGCTGGGATGCTTCATTAGCTC
>CAYUEO010000072.1:0-4978 GCA_964443755.1 uncultured Gammaproteobacteria bacterium
CACTCTTATTTGAATTGAATACAGGAAACAATAAAAAGAAGTCATTTCACATCTCAACAGGAGCTATTCTTGGATTTAATTTGCAGACTAAAATGAAATATAAATATAAAGTAGAAGGAGATTCTAAAAAGGAAAAAGACAAACAAGATTTTAATACAAATCCTTTTAGAGTGAGCCTAACTGCTCGTGTAGGTTATGGAAGGTTTAATGTATTTGCTAGTTATTCATTAACTCCATTGTTTGAAAATAACAAAGGACCAGAATTATATCCTTTTTCAGTAGGAGTAACATTGCTAGGTTTTTGAAAATAGAAAAATTACTTACAAAAAGAATTGATAACAGCTATAATTACGCACAGGTTGGATACTTCCGAGAGCGTAGCAACGAGCCTCTTATTAGAATGTCATCTTGAGCAAAATTTTTCATCCCGATTTATCGGGATAGAAAAATGAGGTCGACCGCGAAGCAGCAACATTTCATTAGTTTAAAATAAAAGAGTTATTGTTAAAGATCTTCTGATTTAGGTAGCAGAAACTTATTTACTTACAAAAACTTTGATTGGTACTAATTGAAGGGAGGCTTACACTTGATTGGCAGTAGTTATTCATATTCGTTTTTTAATATTTCTAATAGTTTTTCTGTGTCAGTAACACTCTCGTCAAGTGTAATTAATGAATGTCTTACTTTGGGATATTCATCTATGAATTCTAAATCTTCAATGTTTGTCAAGCCAAAGTTGTTCAATGTATCTTCAAATTTTTTTTGTTACAATTCTTATTATTAACTAATATTTCACAATCTATTTTGTATATAATGAATTAGTTAGTTTATTTTATTATTTTTTTTAATCAAAATAGCAATTCAATAATAATCTGTTTTTAATAAGATGAAATTTACTTGTATAAAAGTATGCTTTTGAGGTTTTAAAAATCAAAAAAACAAAATCATTTAAAATGTTGTAAATAAATAACTTAGTAGTATAATTTAATATTTTTTAAGTATGTTTATTTTTCTAAAATAAAATTAAATTTTAACATTACTGTTTGAAAATGTTAATAAGTGTCAGCTGTGAAATTAATTTTTGTTTTTGTTTTAGGGTTAACTTTAGCATCACTTTTATATATATAAATTATGAAAAATCAATTTAAAAAAATAATGCTTTTAGGAGCATCGTCACTTATTATTATAAGCAGTTTTGCTCAAAGTAAAACAAATGCTACTTCTCAGCAAACTAATGTAGGTTTAAACAAAACTCCAGTTAAATCTTTTAATACTCCAATTGGTAGTTCAAATGCTACTTTATGGAAAGATGTATCTGAAAGTAAGATAGTTTTGAAAGGTAAACGTCAAATTATACCAGAAAGTTACAGAACAGTAGCATTAAATTTAAACGAATTAAAATTGATGGTTGCAAATGCACAACTTAAAAATAGTTCTAATCAGAGCAATGATATTATTATTTCACTACCTAATCCTGATGGAGGTTTTGCAGATTATAAAGTATATAAAAATACAACTATGCACCCTGACTTACAAGCTAATTTCCCAGAAATCAGAACTTACGATGCAATTTCAACAACCAATCCTTCTGTTTTCGCAAAAATAGATGTAACTATAAAAGGGTTTCACGCAATGATACTTGCTCCTGGTAAAAGTGCCGTTTTCATTGATCCCTATTCTAAAGATGATATTGATAACTACATCGTATATTATAAAAAAGACTATACCAACAATATGCGTCAATTTTCTTGCGGTTTCACAGGAGATGAAATGGAAAAAAGTGCAAGTTCAGCAAATCAAGGAGTAACCTTTGGTGATTGTGATTTAAGAACTTACCGACTAGCTATAGCTGCAACAGGAGAATATACCGCATTTCATGGAGGAACTGTTTCTGCAGGATTATCGGCACAGGTTACAACAGTAAATAGAGTAAATGGAATTTATGAACGAGATTTATCGGTAACAATGACCATTATTGCCAATAACAATTTATTGGTTTATACCAATGCTACAACAGACCCTTATACCAACAACAATGGAGGCACTATGATAGGACAAAATCAAACTAACATTACAAGTGTGATAGGTTCTGCTAACTATGACATAGGACACGTTGTGAGTACTGGTGGTGGTGGGTTAGCTGGCTTAGGAGTGGTATGTGTAAGCAGCCAAAAAGCGAGAGGAGTAACGGGTAGTCCCTCTCCCATTAACGATGCTTTTGATATAGATTTTGTGGCTCACGAAATGGGACATCAATTTAGAGGCAATCATTCTTTTAATGGAAGTGTTGGTTCTTGTGGTGGTGGAAATAGAAATGATCCCACAGCTTATGAACCTGGAAGTGGATCAACTATTATGGCTTATGCGGGTATTTGTGGTTCTCAAAATGTTCAAGCTAATAGTGATGCTCTTTTTCATGGAATTAGCTTGCAAGAAATAGGTAATTTTATTACCACGGGCTCAGGAAATACTTGTCCTGTAAAAACACCTTTAAGCAATATTGCACCAACAATTGTAAGCACAAATGGTAATGTTACTGTTCCAAAAAGCACTCCTTTTGCATTAACAGCCAATGCTACAGACCCAGATGGAAATACTTTAACCTACACGTGGGAGCAAATGAACAATCAAGTAACCTTCCCTCAACCACCTGTTGCAACATCTACTGGAGGTCCTAATTTCAGAGCTACATTACCTTCAACCAATCCAACACGTTATTTTCCTAACTTAAATGCCTTAAAAAATGGAGGCCCTTTTACCTGGGAAGTTTTACCAAGTGTTGCTAGAACAATGAATTTTAGAGCAACTGTTAGAGATAACGCAGCAGGTGGTGGTTGTAATGACACAAAAGATGTTACCGTTACTGTTGATGCTAATTCGGGTCCTTTTATTGTTAATATACCTAGTGCAACAGGAATTTCTTATCCAGGAAATAGTTCTCAAACTGTTACTTGGGCAGTTGCAGGAACAAATGTTGCACCTGTTAGTTGTGCTAATGTTAATATTTTATTATCTACCGATGGAGGGTTAACCTATCCAACAGTATTAGCTACCAATGTTTCTAATAATGGTAGTGCCACCGTTACTTATCCCAACACAGCAACAACCACAGCAAGAGTAATGGTTATCTGTGCCAATGGAACTTTCTTTGATATTTCTAACAATAATTTTACAATAACAGCAGCAACATCAGACTATACATTAACTACAACGCAATCAACAGTTAGCGTTTGTCAGCCTACAAACGCTGTTTATAATATCAATGTGGGGCAAATAGGAACTTTTTCTAACTCTGTAACTTTATCTGTAACAGGTGTTCCTGCTGGAGCAACGGCAACTTTTTCAACAAATCCTGTTACCCCAGTAGGTACTTCTAATTTAACTATATCTAATACTGGTTCAGCAGCACCAGGTTCCTATAATTTAGTATTACAAGGAAATAGCACTTCTGGAATAAAAACAGTTAATTTAACACTTAATATTTCGGCAGGAACACCAGGAGTGGTAACACTTGTTTCACCTACAAATGGAGCAACATCCGTATCTATTCCAACAAATTTTACTTGGAATGCAGCAACAGGAACTGGAATTACGTATGATATAGATATATCTACAAGTGCTACTTTTACCCCTATTGTAGATAATGCAACAGGCTTATCAGCTACTAATTATACATCTTCTGTATTATCTGCATCAACGCAATATTTTTGGAGAGTTAGAGCTGTTTCAGGATGTGGAACAGGAGCGTTCTCTTCAACATTTTCATTTACTTCAGGACAGGTTCAAAGTTGTGATACAATAAACTTTCCTCCTCCAGGAACATTAACCGTTTATGCTAATGCAGGTCAATTTATAAATGGATGGACATTTCAGTTTCAAGACTTATCTAAAGCTAATTTCTATTCAGCAGCTTCACATGCTGGTTTAACAAATGTTACAGGAACTTTAATAGCAGTAAGAAATGCTAAAAGTTCAGCAAGTAATGCAAGTATATCTGTTAATGTTTGGGATAATACAGGTGCTGGTGGTGCTCCAGGTAATATTTTAGGTTCGGTTAATATACCACTATCAGCATTAAATACAGTACCAAATGGCAATGAAAATGCATTTTTTGAAATACTTTTTAATAATTCAATTAATGTAGGAAGCAATCCTTTTTTCTTAGGATTTACAATGAATGGATTTACAGCCAACGATTCATTAGGATTATTTTCAAACACAGACGGAGACACTCAACCTTCAATGGTTTGGGAACAATGGAATGATAATACTTGGCATCAATATAATACGGCAGGGAGTTGGAATTTAGATATTGCTATGTATATTTCGCCTTATATGACAAATGTTCCGCCAACAGCTCTACCAACAGCTAATGTTACACAAGTTTGTGCTGGAGGAATGGTTAATTTTAACGGAACAACATCTACCAATGCCTCAGGATATAATTGGGTTTTTCAAGGAGGAACACCTGCCACATCAACCTCAGCAACACCAACAGTTACTTATGCAACAGCAGGTACTTATAAAGCCTATTTGCTTGTTGATGGTCAATGCCAAGGTCAAGCGTTAGATAGTTTAACAATTACTGTAAATCCTTTACCAACAGTAACTGCAAACGCTTCATCAACATCTATTTGCACGGGTGGACAAGTTATCCTAACAGGCGGAGGAGCAACAACATACACTTGGAATAATGGAGTTACAGATGGAGTAGCCTTTACACCAACAGCAACAACTACTTATACCGTTACTGGAACAGCTGGAGGTTGTTCAAACACTGCTCAAATTACAATAACAGTTAATCCACTTCCAACTGTAACAGCAAATTCAACAGCAACAACAGTTTGTGCTGGAACACAAGTAACTTTAACAGGCGGAGGAGCAACAACATATACTTGGAATAATGGAGTTACAGATGGAGTCGCCTTTACACCAACAGCAACAACTACTTATACCGTTACTGGAACAGCTGGAGGTT
>CAYUEO010000073.1:0-4969 GCA_964443755.1 uncultured Gammaproteobacteria bacterium
GTGCCACAGGAAGTGGAGATATTTGATGTTAGTATTTCTGAAAATATTGCCTATGCTAGACCGGAAGCCTCAAGGCAGGAGATTGAGGCTGCAGCCAAAGTAGCTAATGTTGATGAGTTTATTGATAAATTGCCTAATGGCTACGAAACTCAGGTCGGAGAAAGAGGGACAAAACTTTCCGGAGGACAACGTCAAAGACTAGGAATTGCTCGGGCCGTTTTGGCAAACCCTCGTATTTTAATTTTTGACGAAGCCACCTCAAGTTTGGATAGTCAGAGCGAGCATTTAATTCAGGATGCTATGGAGAAAATAAGTCGTGGGCGAACTTTAATTGTTATTGCTCATCGCTTGAGTACTATTAGAAGAGCTGATAAAATAATAGTTCTAGAAGGTGGCCGAGTGGTTGAAGAGGGGAGTCATTTAGAATTAGCTAAACATGACGGCGGATTATATTCTCAACTTCTTAAATTACAGGCCCTAGGTGAACTGAATTAAAACTATGTTAAAGATAGAAAAAAAAGTTCTATTAACGGCCTTTACAACCTTGAAAATAGGCGCTAAAGCCGAATTTTTTTCTAGGTTAAAAAATAAATCTGATTTAACTGCAGTATTAGATTGGGCTAAGGAAAAAAATAAGAAGATTCATATTTTAGGTGGCGGCGCTAATTTGTTAGTTTCCGGCCAAGTACCAGGTTTAGTTTTAAAAAATGAGATTAAAGGGAAGAAAATAATTTCTAAATCAGGTAATACTGTTATTTTAGAGGCTAAGTCTGGAGAAGATTGGGCAAAATTTGTAGACTATACCGTCAAAAATGGTTGGCATGGACTTGAAAACTTAAGCCTAATTTATGGCACCGTCGGAGCGGCTCCGATTCAAAACATCGGCGCTTACGGAGTTGAACTGAAAGATGTTTTTGATCATCTAGTAGCCATTGATCTTAAAACTGGTCTTGAAAAAATATTTACGGCCCCTGACTGCCATTTTGGCTATCGAGATAGTATTTTTAAACGGAGACTTAAAGGGCGATATTTTATTTATAGTGTCACTTTTCGTTTGCAAAAAAAAGCGCCTTTAAAATTAGAATATGGTTCCATAAAAGAGGTGCTTGAAGCTAAAGGAATAACTAAACCTGGCTTAAAAGAGGTGGCGGCGACCGTTAAGGCTATTAGGCGCAGTAAACTCCCTAATCCCGATAAACTTCCTAACGCTGGTTCGTTTTTTAAGAATGTGGAAATTTCACTCGCAAAATATCGTCGTCTTCAGAAATTGTATCCAGATATTCCAGGCTGGCCGGTGAACGACAAATTAATAAAAATTCCTAGTGCCTGGCTGATTGAGCGAGCTGGTTTTAAGGGAAAAAAATTTGGTCCAGTTGGCATGCATGAGCGACAAGCTTTAGTGATGGTTAATTATGGTGGCGCTAAGCCAGCTCAGGCCTTAGCATTATCTATAAAAATAAAATTAGCTATCCAAAAACGTTTTGGGCTTGATTTGCAAGAAGAAATCAATATAATATAGGAGAATAATAGAGATATCTAAGATATATGACATCAAATGAACTCAGGCAGAAATATTTAGATTTTTTTAAATCTAAGCGGCACGCTATTATTTCTAGCGCCTCCTTGATTCCAGAAAATGATCCTACAGTTTTGTTCACAACAGCCGGGATGCATCCCTTGGTGCCTTATCTTTTAGGAGCGCCACATCCGGCTGGCAAGCGTTTAACAGATGCCCAGAAATGTATTCGGACGGGAGATATAGATGAGGTAGGAAACCCTACTCACCATACTTTTTTTGAAATGATGGGCAATTGGTCTTTAGGAGATTATTTTAAAGAGGAGTCTGTCAAGTTTAGTTGGGAGTTTTTAACCAGTAAAGATTGGTTAGGTTTAGACCCAAAGAGACTGGCGGTATCAGTGTTTTCCGGTGATAGCGATGCTCCCTTCGATGAGGAGTCCTTTAAATTATGGCAAGACTTAGGTGTGCCAGTAGCCAGAATTGCTAAGCTTCCTAAAAAAAATAACTGGTGGGGACCAGCCGGAACAACTGGACCATGCGGGCCTGATACGGAGATTTTTTACTGGACTGGAGATCTGGAGTCTATACCAGAATCATTTAACGATGACCATGATTTATGGGTAGAGATTTGGAATAATGTTTTCATGGAGTATAACAAGACAGCTGATGGGCGCTATGAACCTTTAATGCAAAAAAACGTTGATACAGGTTTAGGACTAGAAAGAATGACCGCTATAATAAATGGCCTAACTGATAATTATCAAACAGACTTGTTCAGCAACTTGATTAGTAAGCTTGAGTTTCTTAGCGGTTTTAAGTATGGAAGTAGTAATGAGGTTACTAAAAGCATGCGCATTGTGGCCGATCATGTTAAAGCAGCGGTTTTTATAATTGGTGATGATAAGGGTGTTGCTCCATCTAATACTGATCAAGGATATGTAGTCCGTCGTTTAATTAGACGAGCTATCCGTTATGCTAAGTTGATTAATATTCAGCAGGCTAATTTAACATCTCTTTTGGCCCAGATAGTTATTAATGATTATCGTTTAGTATATCCGGAGCTAGCTAGTAATTCACAGTTTATTTTAGATAATCTTAATCAAGAAGAGGAAAAATTTGTCCAGACACTAGAAAGAGGCTTAAAGGAATTTAATAAATTAACTAGCCATGATTTAAGTGGTGAGGAAGCTTTTAATTTATATCAAAGCTACGGATTTCCCCTAGAAATGACTGAAGAAATGGCCGCGGAGAAGGGCATGAGAGTTGATAAAAGTGGTTTTGAGATTCAGCTACAAAAGCATCAAGAGCTCTCGCGCACAGCTTCAGCGGGGAAATTTAAGGGAGGCTTAGCTGATGGCGGGGAAGAAACCACAAAATTACATACTGCTACCCATCTTTTATTAGCCTCATTGAGACGCGTGCTTGGCGATCACGTGTACCAGCGCGGTAGTAATATTACCCCAGAAAGATTGAGACTTGATTTTACGCATCCTGAGAAAATGAGCCCTGAGCAAGTCAAAGAAGTTGAAGATCTGGTTAATTCGGCTATCACAAATAATTATCAAGTAATATGTAAAGAAATGGATTTACAGGAAGCTAAGGAAACAGGAGCGATGGGTATTTTTGACTCAAAATATAGCGAGAGAGTAACTGTTTATACAGTAGGTCCAGTGGATGAATCAGGCAAACAGGACCATAGCACCTTATTTTCACAAGAGATTTGCGGTGGACCTCATGTCACTGAAACAGGGAAAATGGGACATTTTCGCATTCAAAAGGAAGAAGCGTCTAGCGCTGGAGTGAGGCGAATTAAAGCAGTTTTGGAGTAAATAGATTACTATTGACAAGAGACGTTCTTATCTCTATAATAATTCTATTAAGATTATTATAAAAAATAACTTAATTAATTTTTAAAGAATTTTGATAAGGCGTTAATTGTCTATATCAGATTTTTTTGTGTTAATGTCAAAAAATAAAGAAAATAATGGCGAACAGTCAACTTTAAACGCCAAGGACTTTATTGAGGTCCAGGGCGAGGTACTTGAACTGATGCCTGCCGCCAGCTTTCGCGTTGCCTTAGAAAATGGACATGAGATTTTAGCCCATCTTTCTGGAAAAATGCGAATGAATAAAATTCGCTTACTGCCGGGTGATAAGGTCAAATTACAAATTAGCCCTTATGACCTGACTAAAGGTAGAATTACTTACCGACTTTAGGTTTTGCTGTAAACAAATTTTTTAAAATAATCAAGCCAAATAAATATCTCAGTTATGAAAGTGAGAGCTAGTGCCAAACCAATCTGCAAGGACTGTAAAGTTGTCCGCCGTGAAGGACGAGTTCATGTAATTTGTAAAAATCCTAAACATAAACAAAGACAAGGTTAATTTCACGCGCTTGTCCGTTTTTCTTGCCTAAAGTAGGAATCAAGAATGCGAAGCGCGGGATACTTTTCAACTATGGCAGTGAGAATCGCGGGAGTGAATATCCCTAATGAAAAAAGAGTAGAAATCGCCCTGACCTATATTTTTGGTGTGGGTTTGAAGAGATCTCAGAAAATTTTGGCTACCGCTAAGGTTGACAAGAATATTCGTGTTGAGGATCTTAATGAAGAAGATGTAAATACTATTCGTGAAATCGTAGAAAAAAAGTTTATTGTCGAAGGTGACTTGCGACGCGAAGTTCAAAGCAATATTAAGCGCTTGAAAGACATCAGCTGCTGGCGAGGGCAAAGACACGCCAAGCGTTTACCGGTGCGCGGACAGCGGACTAAGACTAATAGCCGAACAATTCGCGGCAATAAGCGCGTTACTATGGGCAGCGGTAAGAGCAAGGCTGGTCTCCAGAAAACCTAATTAATTCAATTCTATGTCTGAAGAAGCAAAAATTGCTACTAAAAAAGAAGATGAGTTGCCTAAGGAAGCCGCAGATGTTGCAGCTCCTCAGGAAGAAAAAGAAGAGCGAGAAGCTCCGGAGTTTTCTTTTGACTCTGCTAACGAGGAGTTACCGGAAGAAATTAAGCAGAAATTGGAAAAAAACAAAGCTGCTCGAAGCAAAAAAAAGTTGGTTAAGAAAAAGAAAAAGAAGACTGCAAAAGTTGTTAAATCAGGTCGTGCTTATATTCAGGCTACCTATAACAACACCATGATTACCCTAACTGACTTGCAAGGTGATGTTATTTCTTGGGCTAGTGCTGGTTTGGCTGGTTTTAAGGGGGCGAAGAAGGCTACTCCTTACGCCGCTCAGATAATCGCTAAAATAGCTACTCAAAAAGCCAGAGAGGAATACGGTTTAGAGGAAGTATGTGTTTTTGTGGCCGGAGTGGGCACAGGACGAGAAGCTGCTATTCGTGCTCTTAATGCTAATGGTTTAAACGTGAGCGCCATTAAAGATATTACTCCAGTTCCTCACAACGGTTGCCGCCCGAAGAAACCACGACGCGTGTAAAAAGA
>CAYUEO010000074.1:0-4930 GCA_964443755.1 uncultured Gammaproteobacteria bacterium
TATCTGCGTGTGCTGCAATCGTTTGCTGCGGAAAGCGCGGGCGTGGCGGATCAGCTCAAAGAGGCGCTCGCCGCGGGCGATCTTGAGCGGGGCGAGCAGATCGTGCATAAGATGAAAGGCAGCGCGGGCAGCATCGGCAGCAGCACGAGCAGCATAGGCGGCATAGGCAGCATCGGCGGCAGCAGCACGAGCAGCATAGGCGTTATTTTCAGTGGGATTCTTGATCCATCCTTTAGCTGCTTCAATAGCTTCTCTAGGTCTTTTATCTTTAGGGTATTCTTTTTCGAAAATACCAATAACTAGTTCCGATGCATATATAGCTAAAGCAACACTGTCTTCTTTTTGCCACTTGTAGGCTTTGACAATACGCATATCTTGGAATACTTCTTTAGACCCGTCTGAATCTTTCTCAGTTAATCCGCCACATTCTACAACAGCCAATACTTCACCTTGAACATAAGATAAAGCGTCGATAATCTTGTTAGAGCAATGGAATCCCCTATTACACAGCGAAATAGAATCTTCGTGTTTCCATTTGCCTATTTTCCACGTTATATATCCTGAATCCGATTTAAGACCTTCTATTAAAAACTTGTATCTAGTAACTACATTTTTAGAGGTGTTGCCAAATACTTCAACAAAAATACTAGCAAAGTCTTTATAAGATAATCTACCTATACCCGTACCAAGCCCTGATACTAAAAGTGTTTCATTCTTTTTGAGGCTTTTTTTAGCAAAGCTTAGAGCTTTTTTTACTAACTTATAGTTTGATTTTAATTTATCATCTACCGTAATGGTAAAGATTACGTTACCTATTCTTTTGTTCTTATTAGGAGTTTTTCGAGCCTCTATACATTCTTTAGGATACTTTTGTGCTATTAAGTAGTCTAATCCACCACCCATAGTAAAGTCTGGGTTAGAAGCAGAAACTATAACGCCACCTTGTGCGAAGATATCCCCACACTTAACTTGTATTTTACATTCACCTAGTGCTTTTTTAACTTTGTTGACTAGTCTTTTGTTTTTGTCTATAAATATAATTTTTTTCATTTATTCCTTTATTCCTTAAAATTTGGCAAGGACACTTGCCATAAAATTGCTAAGAGAACAAAAACTGTTGCAACCTCATAATCTCCATTGTTAACCATAAAAATAGCCAGTACCACATTAGAGAGATAGATAACCATTCCTATTTTTTCTTTAGGTGTCATTTTCAATATAATTTATTAATTTTCTCAATTAGCAGGTCTACTGTTGCCAGTAAACCCACTTAGGAAAAAACTAAGCTTTTAAGGCTTCTTCTTTCTTCTTCTTCGCTTCTGCTAACTTTGCCTCCAACTCGGCAACATCTCCTTCCTCTTCCTTAGCCATAGTAGCTTGGTAAGCTTTCTCTCCGAAAGCTTCCTCTGCGCTCACCTCACCTACATTAACCATACCTTCTGCGGTAGGGGCTACTGGTTTGGATTCTTTTTCTATTTCGGGCTTTGGCGCACTAAAATCTACTTTCTCAAGTACTTTTAGAGTCTTAGAGTAGGCTACGACATTGTTGTAAATTGCTGTTCCATCTTTACTAGGATTCTGTTCTACCATTACATCTACTTGCCTCCCAACAAGTGCTTCTGGATCGAACTTCTCCATTTCATCTCTAGTTAAGTCTCTGCCTTCTACAGCTTTAGCTAGTTTCAATAACCAACTTCTACTGCCTAAGCTCTGACCTAATCTGTGCCAAAGAAATCTACCTCTAGTAGTTTCCTCACTGTCTGGCATAGGTTTCTCGTCTAGGATTATGTACTGGTAGTTTAGCATTTCCACTTCTTCACCTTTAAACTTATTAAATTGAGTTACAAGGTTTACGTCGGCTATTTGGACTGTATATTTATCCATTGGTATAGGATCAAAGTCTCCGCCTATTTTTATATTCGCTTTTTTACCGTCTAACATATTTTCTCACCTCCTTTAGGGGTATAAATTAAAAACTAAGTAGGAAGGGAGCAGGGGTAATAACTGCCTATGAAATTCTGCCTATTAAATAGTTGTGGTGTGGCTCCCTCCCTGTTCAGTTTTTAATTAGATTTTAATGTGCTACTTACTTATAAAACTATCCAATCTTTTGCAACAATATCTTCTTCGTGCAGTAACCACTCGTGAAATCCATCTGATAAATGCAACATAAGTACTCGGTCTTTGTTTATCTCTGCCCAGGACTCTTCGTCTGCCCAGTCTACTCTGGTTATTTTTTTACCTTTTAGTATCTCTGCTATTGCAGAGTTGAAGTCCATCTCTTCTGCTTTTATGCTTCTGATAAAAGGAGATGGGGATACTTTAGGTTCTTCTATTGGTAGTGCTGATGGTTCTGTATATCCGGCCATAACATGTTTAAAATTTGTTAAATACTCTTGTCTAACTTCTTATACTCCTCTAACCAGCTATCCAATTCAGACTTTCTTACTATTATTTTAGCCTTACTTATCTGTACTGCTGGTAAAGGGTTAGTTTTGGAATGTATGTACCTATATATGGTAGAAATGTGAACTCCCAAGTATTCTGCGACCTCGTTTAGGTCTAGGAACTCTTTTAAGTCTGTGTCTTTTTCTTCGATCATGTGGGTATATTACACATTTTTATACTAGCTGTCAATAGCCAATACTATTCTATGCAAGTTGTTGACAACAGATAAGAATAGCAATAAGATGTCTTCATGTTTGCTAAACTCCAGTCTTTCCAAATAAAAACAGATTATCAACTAGAAAAGGCGAAACAATACCCCCTACAAGAATTGTACGAGGGGAAACTAAAGAAAACTGGCAAAGTCCTAATGGGCTGTTGCCCTTTCCACGAAGAAACTACCCCCAGCTTTGCAATATATCCAGAAACTAATACCTGGAACTGCTTTGCCGGATGTGGCGGAGGGGACGTATTAAGTTTTTATATGAAGTTGCACGACTGCGACTTCTCTACAGCGTTGGAGGCGCTGACGAAATGACTGATAATACCTACAAGATAATATTTATAAATCCTTTAACCATTGATGTTAAAAACTTGATAAAAGCTACCTATGGTATGCCTGTACTAATAGTATTCCAAGAAAATCTGGATAAGGCTTATATAGTAGATACTGGGGTGAAGACTAATAAACACTGGATTAAGAACTAAAATGACCATAGAATCCTACCTAAAAGACCATACACTATCGGCAGACTTTCTACTAGACTATGGGGTTGCTTGGGACGAGAATTACCTGAATATTCCGATAAAGGATGAACAAGGAAATCTCACTTTTATAAAGGCCAGGAATCTACACTATAAAGAGGAAGGGAATACCGATCCTAAATACAAAAACCCTACCGGCTCTAAAGCTACCCTGTTTAACTACCACAACATAAAAGACAAGAAGAGTGTAATAATAACAGAAGGGGAAATAGATGCGCTAAAGCTAACACAAGAGGGCATTCCGGCAGTCTCTTCTACTAATGGGGCTGGGACATTTAAGCCAGAATGGGTCCCACTCCTTACTAATAAGAATATCTGGATTTGTCTGGATAACGATGAAGCTGGTAGTAAGGGAACAACCGACTTACTAAACTACTTTCCCCACGCTAAAGTTATACAACTACCTAAAAAGACTAAGGATATTTGCGATTACTTTTCTAATAAGAAGTCTAAAAAGAAACATACAAAGGAGTCTTTTCTAAAACTACCAACACTAACAGCTACCCAGTGGAAAGCTAACCACTTACCCGAAGACTTCCAGATCCTTACAGATACAGACCTTACAACTATGGAGTTTCCCGAACAAGCCTGGCTGATAAAGGATATTATATATTCCGAAGGCTTTTGTTTTATATACGGAGCCGAAGGCACAGGTAAGTCTTTTCTCACCCTCTCTCTAGCTAAAGCAATCGCAGAGGGTAACGACTGGCTAGGGGAATTTGAGGTAGAGTCACCTGCTAAAGTCCTTTTCCTAGATAAAGAGAATCCCCTTTCTATGGTATCCCGAAGAATAAAAGGACTAGATATAAACACTGGAGGTAACATACAGTGGCTAAAATATCCTGATAAGTTTCAATTATCGGATGGCAAAGGCAACCCTTCGGAGTTTGCTCTCGCAGTCTCCTCTATTGTTGCTAGGGACGATATAAAACTGATAATAATAGACTCATTTGTAGACTTAATGGTCGGCTCTGAGTCTTCTGCTGAGGATACTCAGAGGTTTTTTGATGGGTTACGCACCCTTTTCCCTAATAAAGCATTTTTAGCACTACACCACGAAAATAAACCCTCACAAGGGGTATTCCGTAATGACAGTCAAAGACTTAGAGGCTCAAGCAATATAAATGCTCAGACCTTTACACAGTTCCGCTTGGAGACTGTTGGTTCCAGTAAAATAGATATGACTCTAAAACAAACAAAGGCCAGGGACTCAGTAAAGCTAGACAAGTTTATGATACAGATGCAGGTGGGAAGAGATGACAACGGAGAGTCTATAGTTACTGGTTTTAAGTATATGGGTTCCATAGAGGAGTTTGTAGACGAGTCAAAGTCGGGAGAGTCGGAGGAAGTAATAAAGGAGCTAATAAGGCAAGGTAAACAGGTTAGCCGTAAGGATATTATGGATACTCTAGCTAATTATGGTAGCTCTGAGAGTACTATTCGCAGGTCTTTAAGCAACTTGGTGTCTGGTGGAGTTCTGTCTATGTACAAAAAAGGTAAAGAAAACTGGTACACCGCCAATAAGTTGCTTAGTAAAGAAGATGAAATAAGACTTAGAGATGCGCAAGCTACTAAGGACTTCTCTGGTGGGCTAGGTTTTGGAGATAGCGAAGAGGAATTACCCTACTAACAGCTACTCGCAGTACTGATAAATCTTCTCTACAGTTTTCACAGTAATAAAATAAAATCCCTTAAAAAACACTGAAAAGTATATACTAAG
>CAYUEO010000075.1:0-4886 GCA_964443755.1 uncultured Gammaproteobacteria bacterium
TTCTGAAATAATAAATGAGCATGGAAAAATAATTGTTTTAGAAGATGATATTGTAACCTCTAAAGGTTTTTTAAAATACATGAACGATGCACTAAAATGCTATGAAAACAACGAAAATGTAATGCATATTTCTGGTTTTATGTACCCACACCAACAACAACTTCCTGAAACATTTTTTTATAACGTAACATTATGTTGGGGCTGGGCTACTTGGCAAAGAGCTTGGCAATATTTTAATCCAAATGCTTTGCAATTATGGAAAATCCTTTTAAAAAACAAACAACTTACTCAAATTGATAAATTTAGTAGCGGGTATTTAAGCAGTCAGCTAGCACATAATATTTCTGGAAAATTAAATACATGGTTCATTAAATGGCATGTTTCTGTTTTTCTAAAAAATGGATATACTTTATTTCCATCAACCTCTTTGGTAGATAATATTGGTTTTGACAATACCGGTGTGCACAACGGTACTACTAATGCTTTTGTTAACCCAGCATTAGCTTCGTCAATTCAGGTAAATACCATAACATTAAAAGAAAATGAAACTGCTGAAAAGATAATTAAAGCATTTTATAACAACTTAAACGAACAGCATAATAACCAACCTGAACCAACAGTTAAAGAAAAAATTAAACAAAAAATAAGACATTTGTTTTTTAAGCTATTTCCTGATGTAAAGCAAGCAATAGTTGAAGTTACGCAACAAAATAAGCACGAACCAAACTTAATTAACAGCTACCTAGGAGCTAATTGTAAAGTTTATCCTCCAGGAATATTATTTAACACAATTATAGGAAATTATAGTTATGCGGCTCAAAACGCAAACATTAATAATACAACAATAGGAAAATTTTGCTCCATAGGTCCAAATTTTCTTTGTGGTTGGGGAATTCATCCTACCAACGGAATTTCAACCCATCCCATGTTTTATTCTACCCTTAAACAAAATGGAATTTCATTAAGTAACGAAAATAAAATAGAAGAAACTAAACCTATTGTTATTGGTAACGATGTTTTTATAGGAATGAATGTAATCATTTTAGATGGCGTAACCATAGGCGATGGAGCTGTTATTGGTGCTGGGAGTGTAGTTTCTAAAAATATTCCTCCTTATGCTATAGCTGTTGGTTCTCCTATTCAAATAAAAAAATATAGATTTGATGATGAAACAATAAAAAAATTACTCCAAATAAAATGGTGGGATTTACCAAAAGAACAATTACAAAAAATTGAACAACATTTTTTTGATGTTGAAACCTTTATTGCTAAACAAATTTAATGACATCTTTTAATCCTATACTATCTATAATAACCATAAACTACAACGACAAAGTTGGTTTAGAACGTACGCTAAAAAGTGTTGTAACCCAAACCTATAAAGCGTTTGAATTCTTGGTAATTGATGGTGGAAGTACTGATGGAAGCAAAGAATTAATAGAAGCAAACAAAGCTAACATTAACTATTGGGTAAGCGAACCCGACAAAGGCATTTACAACGCCATGAACAAAGGCATTATAAAAGCAAATGGCGAATACCTTTTGTTTATTAATAGTGGCGATGAATTATTTAGCCCAACAGTTTTAGAAGAAAATATTCAGTTTATTCATACCGAAGATTTAATTTATTTTAACATTAATGTAGTTGGCAAACAAGAATCCTTTATTAAAAAATACCCTTCCAACATAACCTTTTCTTACTTGTTTGAAGACACGCTTCCACATCCTGCAACATGCATTAAAAAAAGTTTGTTTGCTAAAATAGGTTTGTATGACGAAACTCTAAAAATTGTGTCCGATTGGAAATGGTTTATATTGGCTTTAGTAAAACATAATGTAAACTACAAATACTATAATACTGTTTTTTCTACTTTTTATTTAGATGGAATAAGCTCTCAAAAAGAAAGTGTAACTCATTTACTAAAAGAAAGAAATCTTGTGTTAAACACAGAATTTCCTTTATTTACGGAAGATACTAAATCGTTAATTGAATTACGAAAAACAGTTGCCGATTTTAAAAATTCTAGAAAAACAAAATGGCTAACCAAGTTTAATTTAATAAATAGAATTTAATGCAATTAGTAAGTATCATAGTTCCATGTTATAACCAAGCTCAATACATAGATGAATGTTTGCAATCGGTTTTAAATCAAACCTATAAAAAATGGGAATGTATTATAATTAACGATGGTTCAACTGATAACACGCAAGAAACAGCAAAAAAATGGACTGAAAAAGACCCTCGATTTTTTTATTATGAAAAAGAAAATGGAGGGGTTGCTTCCGCTCGAAATTATGGGATAAAAAAATCGAATGGCATTTATATTCTCCCACTTGATGGTGATGATTATATAAGTATTAATTATGTTGAAATTTGTGTTGATGAATTGGATAAAAACCCAAACCTAAAACTTGTTTATGGAAAGGCAATTAAATTTGGAGCAATAAACGAGGTTTGGGATTTACCTAATTATTCGTTTGAAAATATACTAACTCACAACATGATTTTTTGTACAGCACTTTTTCGAAAAATAGATTTTGACAATGTTGGTGGTTATGATGAGAATATGATGTTTAGTGCTGAAGATTGGGAGTTTTGGATAAGTCTTTTGAAAAACGGAGGAAGTGTTGTGCGAAACGAAAATTGCACATTTTATTATAGAATAAGGGAAAACTCTAGAAACTCTAACTTAACACCTGATTTTTTTAAAATAAACACCTCATATAATTATATCTATAACAAACATAACAATTCCTATGAAATTAAAAATGCTATAGAGCTTTATAATAAGTACCTTGAATTAAAACAAACCATACATAAATTAAACCATCAACTTAATAATCTTGATGTGTATTTATCAAAAAAAGATTTTTTAAAATTATTTTTAAAAAAAATAAAAAAAATTTTCTGTTAATCATTTTGTTACTACTCAGGTCTCGCCTGAGCAATTAGTTGAATAGCACCGAAAACGTCTTGTGTGTTTTTGATAGTAGTGTCAATGACAGAACGCAAGACAGCAAAATTGAAAGCTCCTTTTTGGCTTCTAAAACATCCAGATACTTTATTTTTAATCTTGACATTACGAATAGCCCTTTCTGCACCATTATTGTCAAACAGAATTTCTCGATAATAGAGAAATACAAAGATACTTTGTCGGTTTTTTATCAATCTTTTGATAAAGGCTTTTTGCTTTTTATGGAATTTACCAGAATCTACTTCTAACAATTTGTCAAGTTCATTTTCAATTTCACTTATAGTATTTGTGATGTTTAAATTGTCATTGAGAAGAGCTTCCTTTTTTAGGTCTATTGATTTTTACAATAATTTTTTGATTCTTGTACTCCATTGACAATTAAAAGCATCTTCAAAATTTTTGAGTTCCCGAAGTAAATGAGCAAAACAAAGTTGATGCTAAATCGCAGGAATTTTTAATTGAGCAGACCAGCAATCACTCACATAAACGGCTTTATCAAATCCATTACTAAAATATTCTTCAACTGTTGCATACCCTCGATTCAAAGAGGAGGCAATGAATGTTAGTTTTGAATTTTGCCATACGTGAAACCAACCTTTTTTAGTGTTGATTTTTGTTCCGGTTTCATCACCGCCAACTACATTACTTATTGCAATTCGATTACGTATTTCTTGATACATTGGCAAGGCAAGTTGTGCCATCTTCTCTATGATGTTGTCTATTGTTCCTTCGCTTAATGGTAACTGGAACAAGTCATTCATCAATTTTTTGATTCTATTGTAAGGAAGATGTTGATAAACTGAAAGGTAGGTAATAGCACCAACAACATTCTCTCCATACTGAATCGGAGAAACTACATTTTTTGGAAACCCACTGGTGGTTACAAATCCACAACATGAGCATTTTCGGCTATATGTTTGATGTTCGACTTATTTAGCTTGAAATGGAGGTATGATAACCTCTTGTCTACTTTCATTAATAACAGAAAAAATTCCTTCCAAACTAGCAAAACAATTTGTGCAGAAGGATGGCTTATGTTCTATAATCTCATCAGGAATCTCTTTCAGATGTAGGATAGAACTTTGATGACCGGGTTGCCCATCAGATTTCTTCCCCGTTTTTTTTTCGCAAATTTTGTTGATTAGGACGACCTATATCGTGAGATGGATGAGTGTTACTTGTGTTGCTTTTTTTTCCATTCTTCAACAAACAGATCTCCTCTTGAAGTTGTTTAAATAAAGGAATTAGTGCTTTTAGCTCTTCGTATTCTCTTCTTGATATGGTAACCATCTCCTCGATAGAAGCAAATGTCCAATATAAAATAGTTCATAAAATTTAGACACTTAAAATTTTATGAATAAAGAATTGTTAATTTCGTGATGTATTTAAGAATACCTGAGTAGTAACAAAAAAATAAAAAAAAAATTCTGTTAATTATTTTTACCTAAAATTAATGCTAAAAAAAATCAAAAAGAAAATATTTATAATTATGGGCATCTCACCAAAATCGTGGGATAAAGAAAATAGGAGTTTTTATAGATTAGTAAAATTTATATTTTCTGCTAAAGGACAAAAAAAAATAGGAACACTCTTTTTAAAAATAATTACTTATTCCGTTAAAAAAATAGCAGGGATTGATTTTGCTAATTATGATTACATGAAATGGAGAAAAAAAAATATTCCTACTTTATCCAATTTAGAACAATTTAAAAAATTAGAAAAAACACTAACATTTCGACCAAAAATAAGCATCGTATTACCAGTTTATAATCCTCCCGAAAATTATTTTAGAGAGGCTATAAATTCGGTAATAAATCAAGTTTATACCAATTGGGAATTATGTATTTCTGACGATGTTTCCCCCAACGAAAACATCCGTAAAATAATTAAAGAATATGCAGAAAAAGACAA
>CAYUEO010000076.1:0-4830 GCA_964443755.1 uncultured Gammaproteobacteria bacterium
CTGCGTCAGCTAGCTAGCTTGGCCGTTGCTTTGGTTTTCTTTTTTATAACTTATAAAGTTGATTATCACTTTTGGAAAAAATATGCTAAGTTTTTTCTGATTTTTTCTATTATACTTTTAATTTTAGTATTTATTCCCGGCTTAAGGGCAGAATACGGGACGGCTCGGAGTTGGATTAATATATTTGGACAATCCTTCCAACCGGCTGAACTTGTGAAAGTGTCTTTTTTAATATATTTAGCTACTTGGCTAGAGGCTAAAAAACAAGAATTAAAAAGTTTTTCCGGAGGAGTAATACCATTTTTAATTATTTTAGGGGTTATCAGCGGTTTAATGTTGGCTCAGCCGGATTTAGGAACATTGTTCATTATTATCTTTACAGCAGTAGTAGTATTTTTTGCCGGTGGCGGACGTATTTCTCACATAGTTCTAGGCGGCGTATTAGCAGGTTTGGCTCTATTATTAATGTTGAGCATGCATTCTACTTATCAAAGCGATCGCTTTAAATGTCTTCAGGATCCTAGCTACAGTGCTGATGATAAATGTTATCAGATCAATCAAGCTATGATTGCTGTTGGTTCTGGTGGTCTTTTGGGGAGGGGGCTGGGCGAGAGTCGTCAGAAATATTTATATTTACCAGAAGTTTGGGGCGACGCTATTTTTCCAGTTATTGCTGAGGAGTTAGGTTTTATTTTTAGTGCTTTATTAATTCTGCTATATCTTTTTATTTTTTACCGTGGTTTACTTATTGCCCGAGCCGCTCCAGATTTATATGGCAGTAGTTTAGCGATTGGTATTGTAGTTTGGTTGTCTGTTCAAACATTTTTGAATATTGGCGGCATGATTAATTTGATACCGATGACCGGTGTGCCCTTGCCATTCGTTTCTTCCGGCGGATCAGCAACCTTGTCAGCTCTTTTGACTATGGGTATATTGATCAATATCAGTAAGTACACAAAAATTTCAAGCCGTTATGGAAATAAATAATCTAACGAAAAAAATAATTTTTACCGGTGGTGGCACAGGCGGATCAGTAACACCTCTTTTAGCGATTGCCGAAGAGTTGTTGCGTGACGGACCAGATAATCATCAGGCAACAATTTTTAATTCCAGTCAGGAAGATAGAAGTTTTAGGTTTAATTGGGAATTTTTATTTGTTGGCACTTATCAGGGCCCAGAAAGGGAGATGGTAACAGACTTTAATAGTGAGGTTGGGCCAATGCGTTTTGTGCCGCTTGTTAGTGGTAAGTTGCGTCGTTATTTTTCTCCAGCGAATTTTTTCGATGCTTTTAAAGTTTTTGCCTCTTGGTTTGTTTCGCTGCGCCTGTTGTCAGTAGAAAAGCCCGATTTGATAGTCAGTGCTGGTAGTTTTGTGAGCGTGCCTTTAGTTTGGGCAGCAGCTTTGAGAAGAATACCAATTATTATTCACCAGCAAGACGCTCGGCCGGGCTTAGCTAATCGTTTAATGGCTCCGTTTGCTAGGTTAATAACAGTTACCTTTGAGAAATCACTGGCTGATTTTGGTCCAGGATCTATATTTACAGGTAATCCCGTTAGGAGTTTAGCTATTAATGAAGAAGAGCTACAACATATTAAAAAGAAATTTAATATTGATCCCGATCGGCCTTTTATTCTTATTACCGGGGGAGGGACAGGAGCGGCAAGTATTAATCGTTTAGTAGCTAGATCGATTAAACAGTTGACCCAATCTTATCAGATAATTCATGTAACTGGAAAAGGAAAGTTACCTCACAAGATAGAAGACTTTCGTCATTATCAGGCTTATGAGTTTATAGCTAATAAGGATATATTAGGCCTCATGATGGCTAGTGATTTAATAGTCTCTCGTTGCGGATTAGCTTTCTTAACAGAGCTGTCTGCTTTAAATAAAGCAGCCCTTCTGATTCCTATGCCAGAATCACACCAGGAAGATAATGCTGATATTTTTAGAGATGCGGGCGCGGCAATAGTGTTAAGACAAGACAGCCTCTCTCCTCTTAAGTTTACTTCAGAGATAGATAGGGCTATTAGTGATGTAAGTCTCCGAGCTGATATGTGTGTCAAAGTAGGATTAGTTATTAAGCGTGGAGCGGCTACTAAAATAGCGGTAAAGATTAAAGAGATAATCTCCGGAGTATGAAATTAGAGAAAAAAAATAACCCCAAAAAAATTTATTTTATAGGCGTTAAAGGCGTGGGCATGACCATGTTAGCTCAGTTTTTAAAAGCTAAGGGTCATGAGGTTAGCGGTTCTGATGTGCCAGAAAAATTTTTAACAGATCAGGTTCTGAAGAAGTCAAATATTTCCGTCAAATCTCCCTTTTCTCCGGCCAACATCCCCTCTACTTTTGATAAAATAGTTTATTCGTCAGCTTATAGCCCGGAGAGTAATCCGGAGTTAGCTTTTATAGTCCAAAATCCTCGTCGTTTCAAAAATAAAAAAATTGTATCTTATGCAGTGGCGTTAGCGGAAACTTTTAATCGACATAAGGGAATCGCAGTGTGTGGCAGTCATGGCAAAACGACCACTACAGCTTGGTTAGGGTATGTGCTAGGTAAGTCTGGGCTCGATCCTAACGTCTTAGTTGGTTCAAGTGTGCCACAATTTAAAGGTAGTGGCTTGTCCGGAGGCTCAAAATATATGATCGCCGAGGTAGATGAGTATCAAAATAAAATGCAATTTTTTATGCCTTTTGCTGTCGTTATTAATAATATCGACTATGATCATCCGGATTTTTTCAAGACAGAAAAACAATACCTAGAAGCATTTAATAGTTTTATCAAAAAGATTCCAGCTGGAGGCTGGTTGGTGGCTAACTACCAGGATAAGTTAGTTGTAAAGGTGGCAGCGAATTGTCGGGGCAAGGTAATTAGCTATTCTTCTAAGCCGGCTAAAGTTGGTGCAGAAGATTATCAGGCCATCAACATAAAGCAACAGGGAGATCATCAAATATTTAACTTGCTATTTTGCGGTCAGGATATGGGAGAGTTTTCAATTAAACTAACCGGTCAACATAATATTTCTAATTCCTTGGCAGTTATAGCAGCGGCTCATGAGATGAAAGTGCCATTTAATATTATTAAAAAACATTTATACTCTTTTCGTGGCACAGATAGGCGCGGACAAATTCTGGGTGATTATAAGGGAGCTTTAATTATTGACGATTACGCTCACCATCCAGCGGAAGTTAAAGCAACTTTATCGGGGTTTCGTGATAGGTGGCCAGATAGAAGAATTATAACGGTTTTTCATCCTCACACTTATTCTCGCACAGCAGCCTTATTTTCTGATTTTGTCACTAGTTTTAAGGACACGGACGTGTTAGTTGTGTTAGATATCTATAGTTCAGCTCGAGAAACTGCCGGTACTCGGTCCAAAATATCACATTTAAAGTTAGCACAAGCTATTGTTTCTCATAATAAAAAAATAAAAAAAGCGCAGTCGGTTTTACCGTTGTCTGATTTAGAAAAAGCGACTGAATTTTTAAAGAAGAGCATCAAGTCCGAGGATATAGTAGTCTTAATGGGAGCGGGCGATGTTTTTAGAATCGGTAACCAGCTACTGAAGTAATTGAGTAAGTGTTTTTAAGTTTATGAATACAGAAGAAAAGAAAGAAGAGTCGGCTATCAGTTGGCGTAAGTTTTGGCTAGAGCTGTGGAGTTTACTCAAACCATTTCATCGCTTATTTTTTAAGATATTAGCTATTACCATATTAGCAGCGTCTTTAGAATTGATTAAGCCGTACATTTTAAAAATTGTTATCGATGGCTTAAATGCTTTTGACGTGGGAAATATTTGGTTTTTGCTGCAGTTGATTGTTTTGTATTTGGCTAATGAGCAGGGTCGCTCAATAATACGTTATTTTAATGATCGTAAGATATTAAGGTTATTAGTAGATGTTGAGTATGGATTAGGAGTTCAGGCTCAGGAAAAATTAGTTTCTTTAAGCTTGGGTTATCATGAACAGGAAAATACTGGAGCTAAAATAATTAAAATTGAAAGAGGGGTAGATAAAATCTCAGAATTTTTAAATAGCATGTTTTGGGAGGTGGTGCCCACCTTGGTTTCACTGGTCTTTACGGCTGCAGCTCTGTTTTGGGCTGATTGGCTAATTGGTCTGGCTTTTTTGTTTTTCTCGACAATTTATATTTTTATTACCTATTGGGCTAATAAAAGAATGTATCCGATTAGAAAACAAATATATCGTGATTATGAGATAGCATCGGGAAAAATGGGTCAGGCAATTATTAATATTAATGCTGTTCAGTCGTTTGTGCAGGAAAAACATGAATTAAAAGGGTTTTCTAAAATTAAGGCAAAAATTAGAGACAATGAAGATAAGCAATGGGGCTGGATGATGAAAATAGGCTTAGGTCGTAATTTAGTAATTGATTTTGGTCGGGCTTCGGTGTTGATATTGGGAGTTTATTTAGTTTGGTCGGGAGAGCTGACTATCGGTACTTTAATTTTTATATTTACACTGAGCGAAACAGCGTACAGCTCTCTTCATAGATTATCGCGTTTTTATGATCGTATGGAAGAAGGTCGAGCAGGAGTGACAAGGCTAATCGCTTTATTTACAGCTAATAGTGATGTTGATAGTAATGAAAAAGGTCAGGTTCCTAAGACGATATCAGGTGAAATTAAATTTGAAGATGTTTCGTTTTATTATTCCGATAATAAACTAGCAGCGGTTGAAAACCTAAATTTTAAAATTAACTCGGGCTGCATGACTGCTCTAGTTGGCCCTTCTGGCGGAGGTAAAACCACTGTAGCGCGTTTGATTTATAGACATTATGACCCACAAAATGGGAAAGTCCTGGCCGATGA
>CAYUEO010000077.1:0-4816 GCA_964443755.1 uncultured Gammaproteobacteria bacterium
TAACCACTATCTGGTAGCGTAGCACGTCAGTAGATAAGTGTAGGTTGGATTCGAATATAGAAATATTTTCTCCTTCTAGGTCAAATTCTAAAAGACCGTAGTAACCGAAAGCATTGTGCTTTATTTCATAGGCCAAACGTTTCTTGCCCCAATACTCTCTAGCTGTAACTTGCCCACCGCCGGTGGAGATGAGTTTTTCAACGCCCTCATATACCGTTTTTGCTTCTTCATCGGTAAACTTGTTAGGCATTATAAACAAAATCTCGTAGTGATTTGTACCGGACTTCTTTGTTTTTGACATAGTGATTGTAACAGGGCTGAGATGAATATTACCTTAATAATTGGTAAATTATCAGCCTAGCTCAGCTTATTATTTATATTAGTTTTTAAAAATTAAACAAAAAACCCAAGTATTCTAAGACTTGAGTCATAAGAACACCTTTAACCGCAAACTTTTGTTGCGATTACTTCAAATCAATAAAGAGATTGAAGTGTGGGAAAGATATTTAAATATTAATTTATAATCTGAATCTAACATGGATTTTATGAAAATGCAAGACCTGTTATTAAAAATAAAAAAGCGCCTGTGAATTCAGACGCTTAAGTTTGCCATAATAATTATAAACTTAATACCAAGTATATAGCGCCAATTATGAATATTAGCGCAACAATTACTATAGGCATTTGAGATCTTCTTTTGCGTATCATGATGAGCTCCATTTTAAAGGTGCAATGTTGGCCTTCCATTATTAGTTAATGGTCAAGTTGTATACAGTCTTAACATTATTATTAAATAGTGTCAATCATTAGCCTCATAAAAATATACTTGATTGCCAGGCGCTAATGTTTAGGATAAGATGGAGTTATGAAATATTACTTTGTTTTAGGTACAAATACGGCGCTATCTGTCGCTGAAATAAGTCAGGTTTTTAGCGGAGCAGATTGGAATCTGTTAGCAGCTGACTTTTTAGTGGGAGAATTTAAGGATAGTATTGATGCCAATAAAGAGATGAGAAGGCTTGGCGGAGTTATAAAAATTGGCCGGATTGTCACAACTATCAAGAGTGGTAATGATCGTAAACTATTAGAAAATATAGCAGAAATTGCTGATCGTAGGTTAGCTGATAGTTCTGGGGGGAAATTTAATTTTGGATTCTCTAGTTACGGCAAGCGTTATTTTAATAAAAAAGATTACGGATTAAAGCTTAAAAAATACTTTCAAGAGCAGGAAATTAGTTCCAGGTTTGTAGTTAGCAGGGAAGCTACTTTATCTAGCGTGGTGGTAGCGCAAAACAAACTTTTAACTAGAGGTGTGGAAATTATTTTAGCAGGAGACGGGGATGAAATACTTATTGGAGAGACCTTAGCTGTGCAGCCTTTTAAGGACCTATCTCTTAGAGATTACGGACGTCCGGCTCGCGACGATAGATCAGGTATGTTGCCACCAAAACTAGCTCAGGTGATGGTTAATTTATCAGGCAATATTGATAGCGGTTCTGTTTTAATTGACCCTTTTTGTGGATCAGGGACTGTTTTAACCGAAGCTCTTTTAATGGGCTATAAAAAAATATTTGGTTCAGATGTTTCAGCTTTTGCTATAGACGCATCACAAAAAAACCTCAGCTGGGTCAAAGAAATGTATAAGATAAATGACGTGGATTATAAGCTTTTTGTAAAGAAAGCTGAGCAATTATCTAAGTTCATTAAACCGGAATCAATTGACGCTATAGTTACTGAGCCATACCTTGGTCCTCAAAGGGGAAAAATTGAGTTTAACGCTGTCGTTAGGGAATTGGAAAGCCTTTACGGATCTGCTATCTCAGAGTTTTATAAAATATTAAAGCCTGGACGACGAGTAGTTATGGTTTGGCCCTTATATTATGGCGAGAGACCTATTTCTCCTAGCCATGAGGGTTTTGAGATCATATCCGTGGTACCTGTGGAGCTGAAAAATAGTCAATTTATCAGAATTAGTCAAAGAAATACGATAGTTTATGGTCGCCCTGGTCAGAAAGTTTATCGAGAAATTGTAGTTTTGGAAAAGAAATAATAAGAATCCGGGTAAATCCCGGATTTTTTGTAGACTGTAGAGAAGTTTTTATTTATTTACAAGAAAATTAGCCACATCGCCATCTTGGAAAATATACTCTTTTCCTTCAGTTCTAATCCAGCCCAGTTCTTTGGCCTTAGCCTCACTGCCAGCTTCAACAAATTTTTCCCAATTAATAACTTCAGCTCGGATAAATCCTTTGATAAAGTCAGTATGAATTTCACCGGCGGCTTGAGGAGCTTTTGAACCCTTTTTAATAGTCCAAGCCCTAGTTTCATCGGCTCCAGTAGTAAAGAAGGTCTCTAATCCTAGCGTTTTATAAGCACTTTGGATTAATTTATCTAATCCGCTTTGCTCTAAACCCAACTCTTTAATATATTCAGCTTGCTCAGCCTCAGGTAAGGCGGCAACTTCTTCCTCTAATTTTACGTTAATTTTCAAAATTAAGTCTTTTGTGCTGCTTAAAGTAGCGACGTCTGGTTTTTCGTCGATATTGAGTAGATAAATAATTGGTTTGATAGTTAAAAGGTTTAAAGTCTTTACAAAAGGCAACTCTTCATCACTAAATTCTAAGTCACGCGCTGCTCCTCCGCCAGATAGAT
This sequence comes from uncultured Gammaproteobacteria bacterium, assembly GCA_964443755.1. Lineage (GTDB taxonomy): Bacteria > Patescibacteriota > Patescibacteriia > Patescibacteriales > UBA12465 > UBA12465. The sequence continues at coordinate 2,653 of CAYUEO010000077.1, forward strand.
GCTGAAGAATCCTCTCTAATATAATATTGTTAGCTATAATCTCTTTATCACCGCTTTTTGCTTCGCGCCGAGATTTGTCTAGCCGTTTTTCGATTGTTGCTAAATCAGCAAATATTAGCTCCATGTTGATTGTCTCCTTGTCACTTTCAGGATTAATATTTCCGGCTACATGAATAATATTCTCATCCTTGAAGTCACGAATTACCTCACAAATAGCATCACATTCTCTAATATGAGCCAAAAACTTGTTACCCAATCCTTCTCCTTTATGAGCGCCAGCAACCAAACCCGCAATATCAACGAATTCAATAGTAGTTTGTAGTATCTTTTCCGGTTTTGATACGGCGGCTAATTTATCTAATCTAAAATCAGGTACTTTCACTACCCCAACATTAGGATCTATTGTGCAAAATGGGTAATTAGCTGCTTCTACCCCCTTTTTTGTCAGAAGGTTGAATAAACTAGATTTTCCGACGTTTGGCAGACCGACTATGCCTATTGATAAAGCCATATATTATAATATTAAGTCATAGAGAGTATATCTGAGAAGATAAGTTTTGCCAAGAAAAAAAAGAGAGGCCCAGAAGGGCCGCTCTTTATTTAAATAAAGGAAAATAAATACTTGGCCTAATCTGAGCCTCATCCCCAATAGTGTAATCTGATTATATTATCGGGGCGTTTGGGCTACTTTGCTAACTTAAAGAGCAATATTTACCAGTTTCCGGCAAGTTGTTTTATTTTTTTGCTAATTTATAAGAGATCTTTGAGAATATCTTTTTGATTCTTGAAGATTTCTTGTTTTTTAGCTGTATTATACTTGCGCCTATAGTTCTTTGCCACGTTAGCATTGGCAAGTTTACCGAAACTAGTTAAATAACTATACTTATTATAGCACTTTTAAAAGCAAGGGTCAAACCCAGTCAGCTTATATTAGCATTTTTTTTAAATTATATTTAAAATTAGGCAAAAAATGAGCATAAAAATGGTGAAATTTTAGTTTAAGTCCAGGTTATCTTGGACTTAAAAACTAATCTTATACACAATTAACACAGCTTATCCACAGGTTACAAAAGCCCCTGACTACTAATCAGGGGCTTGGATTGAGGCTCGAGTGGGAATCGAACCCACGCATCGCGGTTTTGCAGACCGCAGCGTTACCACTTCGCCATCGAGCCATGTATGACATTAATCAATAAGAAAATTTTAGCCTATATTACTTCAGTTGTAAACTAGCATCAACTTTGATCTTTTGGTAACTGTTAATTTTACCTCTTTTATATAGATGAAATGCTGCTGCAGCAATCATAGCGGCATTGTCTGTGGTAAATTCTTTGTTTGGTACCAAGAAAGCAGTTTTTGGTGCTTTATCTGCTACTGCAGAGGCCATTTGATCCCTTAATTCACTATTAGCGCTAACTCCGCCGGTTAACATTATTGTTTTAGCTTTATAATTCCGAGCTGCTTTTAGAGTCTTAGCAATAAGAATATCTATTATAGCCTGCTGGAATTCGTGACAATAGGCAGGAATACGCTGTTTCCATTTTTTATCTTGTTGTAATTGATAAAGTAAGGCAGTCTTAAGGCCAGAAAATGAGAAATCGTAATCAGGAGAGCTTAACATCGGTCGCGGCAGGGTAATTTTTTCTGTTTTCTTGTATTTTTTTGCCTGATCAGAAACAGCCGGTCCACCAGGGTAACCAAGACTCATCATTTTAGCTGCTTTATCGAAAGCTTCACCGGCCGCATCATCCCTGGTTTCACCAATAATAGTAATTTTTTCTTTAGCATTCATGAGTAATAAAGTAGTATGTCCCCCAGAAACAGTTAAAATTACAGCCGGAAACAGAATTTTTTTGGGTTGATCTATAAAATTAGCATAGATATGGCCGGCAATATGGTTGACTTCTATTATTGGCTTATTCCAAACATAAGCCAAACAGCGAGCTGTTTCTAAGCCGGTTAAAAGAGAAGTGACTAGTCCCGGTCCTTTGGTTATACCAATAGCGGTTAATTTAGTTGGTTTAATTTTTGCGACACTTAGTGCTTCGCTAATTACCGGTAGGATGTTTAGGACGTGTTCTCGAGCCGCCACCTCCGGTACTACGCCGCCATATTTCTTATGGATATCAATTTGAGAGGAGATAATATTTGATAGGACCTCTAT
>CAYUEO010000078.1:0-4786 GCA_964443755.1 uncultured Gammaproteobacteria bacterium
AAAAGAGTTTGTTAAATTAAAAGTAAAAGATGTTATTGATTCTGGCGAAGTTATTAAAGCAAACGGCACAAAATTATATAATGTTTTTTTTGAAAATGGTTGGCAATATGACCGCCCAATTGCAAAAATTGATGATTGGATTGGAAAAACGAAAGAATTCATAGTTACTCAAACTCCGACTAAAAATGGTGAAATTAAATATTCATTTAAAGTGGTAGATTCAGAAAAAGATTGGATTGCAATAAAGAAAAAATCTGAACAAGATATTCTTAAATGTGGGAAAACTGTCGGTACTTATATTTATGAAACATTACTTCAAAATCCATCGCAAAAAATAAGAGGAAAATTAGTAAAAACTATTGAACGTAAATTTTATAAAGAAGAGCTAAAAAAAATTCTTGAAAAGCAAATCAATGAACATCCTGAATTAAAAGACAATAAACTTTATAAAGCCTCAATATTTGAATTATATCCGAATAATGAAGCTCACCGAAGAAATATAGAAAATCGTGATTTTTTGTACTTGTTTATGGATGATATCATTTTCTATCAACGACCACTTAAAACTAAAACTCACCTAATAAGCGATTGCTCATTAGAGTACAGAATAAGAAAAGATACACAAGAAAAAATTCATTTGAAATGTATTGCAAAATCAAATCCATTATTTCAAGAATTTAGATTATGGCAATTTTTGACTAACCTTAAAATCTATAAGAGAGAGAATGATGCAGATGTAACATTAACTTATTTACAAGATGAAAACAAATGGATAGAACTATTTGAATGGTTAAATGATAGAGAAAAAATAACTCAAAAACAACTCTTGAGTTATTTTAAACTAAAAGAAGATAAATTTCGATGGAATTATGTCGAAGACAAAGAATATCCTTGCAACGAAACAAAGGCTAAGTTTCTAATTCGTTTAAAAAAATTAGACATTAACTCTTCTTTCCTAACAACAGAAGCAACCTATCATTTATGGCATATTTTATATTCTGTTACAGACCCTAATGAAAGAAATTCAATAGATGCAAAAGGTAATTTTAAAGGGGCTGTTTCAAAATATGCACTCAAGCACGATTTGAACAAAGAATTTATAGAATCGTTTGCAAAATTTCCTGCATATAAGCGTGATTATGGTTCATTCTCAGAAAAAGCGATTAAGAAACTTTTACCACTAATACGTAAAGGGAAATATTGGAATTGGGATAATTTTGATGATAGTACAAAAGAACGAATTGACAAACTACTCACAGCAGAATTTGATGAAAAAATAAGAGATAGAGTTCGTGAAAAATCTATTCATCTTCAAAAAAATGAAGATTTTAAAGGATTACCACTTTGGTTAGCCTCTTATATTGTATATGATAAACATTCTGAGGCTAGTGATACGAATAAATGGAATACTTCGCAAGATATTACTGATTATCTGAACCCAAAATTAAAAGGTTCTTTCAAGCAACACTCTCTTCGCAACCCTATTGTTGAACAGGTACTAACGGAAACTCTAAGAGTAGTAAAAGATATTTGGGAAGAACACGGAAAAGGAGAAGAAGGTTTTTTTGATGAAATTCATATTGAGCTTGGGCGAGAAATGAAAAATGATAAAAAAACCAGAGAGCGAATAACTAAACAAGTAACTGAAAATGAAAATACTAACCAACGAATCAAAGCGATTTTATCTGAATTATTGAATGATGGTGTTGATGTTCGTCCATATTCACCGAGTCAACAAGAAATTTTAAAAATTTATGAGGAAGGAGTTTGTCAAAACCCTACATCAAATTATAGTGAAATCAAAGAAGATGAAATAATTAAAATAAGGAAAAATATTAACCCAACTAAGTCTGAAATTCAACGATATAAACTTTGGTTAGAACAAGGCTATATCTCACCATATACTGGAAAAACTATTATGCTTTCAGAATTGTTTACTTATAAATATCAAATTGAACATATTTTTCCTCAATCACGATATTTTGATGATTCTCTGACAAATAAAATAATCTGTGAATCTGAAGTAAATCAACTTAAGGATAATAAAACTGCTTATGAATTCATTTCAGAATATCAAGGAACTAAAGTTGATTTAGGAGGAGGTCAAACAGTTACAATATTTTCTTTATCAGCATACGAACAACATATAAAAACATATTTTTCTACAAACAAAACAAAACGTGATAATTTATTAAGTGCTGATATTCCAGAATCCTTTATTAATCGTCAACTGAACGATAGTCGTTATATTAGCAAAGTTGTTAAAAACCTATTAAGTAAAATTGTACGTGATAATGATGAACAAGAAGTTACATCAAAACACATTATACCAATAACTGGTATTATCACCTCTAAAATGAAGCAAGATTGGGGTTTAAATGATGTTTGGAATGATATTATTACCCCACGTTTCAAGCGAATGAATGAACTTACTAATAGTAATGATTTTGGTGATATAAATCCAAATACTAATAAATTTCTACCAAAAGTACCTGATATCATTTCAAAAGGTTTTAGTAAAAAACGTATAGACCACAGGCATCATGCTTTAGATGCATTAGTAATTGCTTGTATAACAAGAGACCATGTAAACTATATCACATCAATTAATACCGAAAGAAAGAATTATTCTTTGGTTACTAAATTAAGAAATATTGTAGAAGTAGAAAAAACCATTAAGAATTCAAGTGGCTTACAAACTATTGAAAAAAGAAAAGTAGCAAAACAATTTTTAAAACCTTGGGAATCATTTACCGCAGAAGCTACTAATAAACTAAAAACAACAATAGTAAGTTTTAAACAAAATACGCGTGTAATTAATAAAACTAAAAATAAATATCAAAAGTGGGTAAAGGATGAAAATGGGCAATTGAAAAAGAAAATTGTACCACAAACTAATGGAGATAATTGGGCTATAAGAAGATCATTACATCAAGAAACTATTCACGGAAAAATAAAATTAAGATTAACAAAAGAAGTTTCTTTCTTAAATGGGGTAAAGGATTGGGGAAATTTGCTTGATAAAACATTGAAGAATAAAATTAAAAGATTTGTAAAAGATGGTAAAAGCGAGAAAGAAATTATTAAATATTTCAAAAGTGAACCCTATACGATTAATGAAAACAATGTAGTTAAAGTAATGGTGTATTATTTTGATGAAGATAAATCTGCCACAAGAAAATCATTAGACGCTTCTTTTGATGAAAACACTATTAAAACTATAACTGATATAGGTATTCAAAAAATATTATTAAATCACTTAAATAGCGAAAAATATCAAAATCAAATTGATGAAAAAGGTTCAAAAATTGCACCTAAAGACCTAGCTTTTAATTCTGAAGGCATAAATGAGCTTAACAAAAATATTACCCGATTAAATAAAGGAAAAAACCATCAACCTATTTTCAATGTTAGAAAATATGAAGCTCTTGGTAATAAATTCTCAGTTGGAACAAAAGGTAATAAAGGTGATAAATATGTTGTTGCTGCTACTGGTACAAATTTATTTTTTGCCATTTACTGGAACGAAGAAAAGAAAAAAAGAGAGTTTGAAACTCTACCTCTAAACGAAGTAATTGAACATCAAAAACAATCAGCATATTTACCAAAAGAACAAAGAACATTTGTTCCTATAAATTCTGAAAAAGGTAAATTCTTGTTTTCATTATCACCAAATGATTTAGTTTATGTTCCTACTCAAGAAGAAATAGAAAACCCTAATCTTGTTGATTTTTTAAAATTAACAAAAGAACAAACTGATAGAATTTATAAAATGGATAAAGCTTCTGGTATAGAATGTTATTTTACTAGAAATGATATTGCGACTTTAATCAAACAATATGATTCAAAATCAAAATTTGGTGAGTTATCAAGTCAAAATAAGCTTGAAACTACAATGGATAAAGATAATATTAGAATTAAAGATGTTTGCTGGAAACTTGAAATAAATAGGTTGGGTAAAATTAAAAAAAATGTAAAAGATAATTTTTAGGTAACAACTAATTTTTTTGTAATTTATCTTCTGTTGTTAGCGTAACACCTTGTTTATAAAATACTTGTGTCATGATAAAACGTACCTTACATTTTGGAAATCCAGCTTATTTAAGCACCAAAAACAAACAATTGGTAATCAATTACCCTAATGGCGAACCAAGTAAAACAGTAGCTATTGAAGATGTTGGTGTAATTGTATTGGAAGACCCGCAAATTACCATCAGCAATGGTTTGTTAGAAAAATTAACTACCAACAATGTGGCTGTAATTACGTGTAACAGCCAACATTTACCCACTGGTTTGCTCTTACCCCTCAATGGGCATACCGAACAAAGCGAACGCTATAAAAATCAAATTGAATGTTCTATACCGCTTAAAAAAAACTTGTGGCAACAAACCATAGTTGCAAAAATCAACAATCAAGCAGCGTTATTAAAAACCAAAGGGTTTGATACCGAAAAAATGGATTATTGGGCTAGAAGTGTTACATCGGGCGATACACAAAATCACGAAGCCCGAGCTGCTGCATATTATTGGCAAAACATTTTGGGTATTGAAGGCTTTAATCGCTACCGAGATGGAATGCCGCCCAACAACTTGTTGAATTACGGTTACGCTATTTTGCGTGCTGTATGTGCCAGAGCAATAGTTAGTAGTGGTTTATTACCCACGCTGGGTATTTTTCATCGAAATAAATACAATGCGTATTGTTTAGCCGATGATATTATGGAGCCTTACCGTCCTTTTGTTGATTTAATTGTGTGTCAACTTATAGAAAACAATGTGAACACAG
>CAYUEO010000079.1:0-2497 GCA_964443755.1 uncultured Gammaproteobacteria bacterium
ACATTAAGTAATTTCATTAAAGAACAAAAATAATACAATTATGCAAAAAAAATCCATTAGAGCCTGTTCATAACTTTTAGCAACACATAATATTTTGTAGTAATCCTACTTAAAGATTAATTTTCATATTATTACCATTATATTATTTTTTATCGTACATTTGTAGTCGTTGTACTTAATTATAAAGTTTGAAAACACATCTTAAACATATTTCAACCATTCAAACAGGTTTTTTTGCCAAGCCTCAAACTAATGGGGACATTATATATCTACAACCTAAATACTTTAATGAATTTGGGGACTTAACCACATTATTGCAGCCTGATTTAAATAGCACAGAGATTTCAGCAAAACATATTCTACAACAAGGTGATGTGTTATTTGCAGCAAAAGGGGTTAAAAATTTTGCTGCACTTTATGAGGAAAATAACTTTCCAGCTGTTGCATCCACTTCTTTTTTTGTTATTCGCTTAACTAAAAAAGAGGTGTTACCCGAATATTTAACATGGTTTTTAAATCATCCCAACACACAACTCTTTTTAAAAGGAAATGCTCATGGAACTGCAATGGTATCTATATCTAAGTCGGTATTAGAAGACATTGAACTCTCCATTCCTTCAATAGAGATGCAAAATAGAATTTTAAAAATTGCTGCATGTAGAAAACAGGAGCTTACCCTAAAAAAACAGATGGAAGATTTGCAAGAAAAATATTTACAATCCGTATTAATTAAATCAACTCAAAAATAAACGATATGATTAACAAAATAACTCAACAAGATATTAATAATGCAGTTTGGAAAGCATGCGACACTTTTCGTGGAAGCATTGACCCTAGCGTATATAAAGATTATGTACTAACCATGCTTTTTATTAAATACCTTAGTGATGTACATGATGATAAACACGAGGAATACCTAAAAAAATATAACGGAGATACTGAACGTGCAAAACGAGCCATGCAACACGAACGATTTGTTGTTCCTGAACAAAGTCATTTTAAATTTTTATACGATAGTCGTAACGAATCTAATATTGGTGAGCTTATTAATATTGCATTGGTAGATTTAGAAGAAGCTAATCGAGAAAAATTATACAGCGAAGATGGAGCTGGTATTTTCCAAAATATTGATTTTAATAACAGCAAACTTGGAGAACCAAAAGATAAAAATACTCGGTTAAAAAATCTTTTGCTTGATTTTAATTCAGACAAACTCAATTTGCGACCTTCTTATTTAGAAGGAAACGACATTATTGGCGGAGCTTACGAATACCTTATTTCAAATTTTGCCAGTGATGCTGGAAAAAAAGCGGGGGAATTTTTCACTCCTAGTGAGGTTTCCACATTATTAGCAAAATTAACCAAGTCGGCTCCAGGTTCTCGTATTTGTGATTGGACCTGTGGCTCAGGTTCATTATTAATTAAAGCTGGTATTGAAGTAGGTTCTCCTAACTTTTCATTGTACGGACAAGAAGCCAATGGTAGTACATGGGCTTTAGCGGTAATGAACATGTTTTTACATGGTTTCGATAACGCAACAATTCGTTGGGGCGATACCATTCGAAATCCTAAGTTAAAAGAAGGTGATGAATTAATGAGGTTTGATACCATTGTTGGAAATCCTCCCTTTTCGCTTGATAAATGGGGTAAAAGTGATGATAAAGAAGAAAATAAAACGGCTGATAGTTTTGACCCTGAAACCGATAAATACAATCGTTTTTGGAGAGGTGTTCCACCTAAAAGTAAAGGCGACTGGGCATTTATTACTCACATGATAGAAACCACTTATGAAGGGAAAGGAAAAGTTGGAGTGGTTGTGCCTCATGGTGTATTGTTTCGTGGCAGTAGCGAAGGAAAAATTAGACAAAAAACCATTGAAGAAAATATACTAGAAGCTGTAATTGGATTACCTGCAAATTTGTTTTTTGGAACAGGTATTCCTGCTGCTATTTTGGTTTTTAACAAAGGTAAAGTCGATAATACCAATGTGTTGTTTATTGATTCGAGTAAACACTTTGAGAGTGCAAAAAATCAAAATAAACTACGTGATGCAGATATTGAACACATTGTTTCTACCTATCGAAAATTTAATGAAGGTAAACTAAAACCTGGCATTGTAGAGGATAAATACAGCTATGTAGCCACTTTTGACGAAATACAAGGGAATGAGTTTAATTTAAACATACCTCGTTATGTGGACACTTTTGAAGAAGAAGTCGAAGTAGATATTGCAGCAGTGCAACTAGAAATTAACAAGCTAGAAACTGAACTAAAAACTGTACAGGAAGAAATGAAAAAATATTTAACTGAATTGACAAATTAAAGCATGGAAAAACTTACCCGACACAGCATTCAATGGTTTTACAATCTGCTAGCAAAAGGCGAATGTGAAATTCTCGACTTCAAGGAACAGTTAGAAGACAAAATTGCTTTTGGTAAGTCATTGAAAAATTTTGCACCTAAGTATGATGAACTTGCCAAGGATGTGGTGGCATTT
>CAYUEO010000079.1:2507-4708 GCA_964443755.1 uncultured Gammaproteobacteria bacterium
AAAAGGGTGGTTTTTTATTTATAGGGATAGAAGATAAAAGCAAAGAAATAAACAAAGAGTTTACCTTTATCGACAGTAAAGTATATGAATTGATTAGACAGATACAAGATAGGACTGTACCTGCAATCACTTTAAAACCACACCGACTGAAGGTAGAAAGCACACAATTACTTGTATTGGAAGTGCCTTTTACCACACAATTGCATCGGACTTCAAAAAGTGAATACCTGATAAGAAGTAATGACGGTAACCGCCCCATAGAAACTTACGAAATGGCTACTGTTCAAGCCGAAAAAGGCTTGATAGTTTATGATCAAAAAATTTGGGATTTACCTTTTGAAAGTAAAGAAAAAGATAAACAAGGAAATTTGGTCCCTGGATGGCAAGATATAGAGAAGACTAGAGATTTATTTTTACGTATTCAAAGAGAAAAGCCACAGAGTCCTTATCTCAAAAATAATTCACCTGAATTTACCGAAACACTTGGTCTGATAAAGGAAGTAAACGGAAAATCACTACCTACTACCACAGGAATACTATTTATTGGCAATCAAAAAGCTTTGAAAGAAATTCCCTATAATCAAATCAAATACATTCGCTATTATGAAGATGGAACATATACCCCTTTTGAATATAGTGGCAACTTAATTGATATAGCCGATGCTTGTTTCCTGCAATTGAAATCCGAAACCAAGGTAAAAGAGTTTCACTTCGGTTTGTTTCGTGAGTACATCGAGGATTATCCTGAGGTAGTTCTTAGAGAGCTTCTTATTAATGCCATTGCACACCGCGATTATAGCCGGCAGCAAATCATTGAAATACGGAAATATTCTAATTATTTGGAGTTTGAAAGTCCCGGACATTTTCCGCAGGGAATTAACGAAACCAATTTTCTACGAAAAACCAATCCCCGAAATCCGGGTATTATGGATGTGTTGAGAGAAATTAATTATGCCGAAAAGGCAGGTAGCGGCTTTGATAAAATCTTTACAGCATTATTATCTAAAGGAAAGAAATTACCCCAACCCATACAAACAGAAAATTCTATTTTACTAAGAATTGATGCTGATGTGTATTCTGAAAAACTGGCAGAATTGAGCTTGCTTTATAAACAAACTACCAAAAAAGATATTGACCTAGAAAAGCTCATTGTGCTCAATCATATCTATACTGGACAAAAGCTTACCTTTCAACAATTAGAAAAATTACCTTTTGTGAATCATTATCAGCTTCGAAAAATTTTGAGTGAGTTGATGGAAACTGAATTCATTGAAACCACAGGCAGAACATCAGGATTGAAGTATATCATCCATAGAACCAAATTAGCCACTACCGATGACAAAATTGGCTATACCAAACTAAAGAAACAAGAAAAAGCAAGACAGATAGAAGCCATTATTCGCTATTTAGATACGGTAGATGAAATAGACAATGAAGCGGCTCGCAAGCTATTAAATATACCAGATACCAATGCTTCCTACGTTTCCAGACTCTTTGCTGAAATGGTAGAGAAAGGGCATATAGAGATAGCGGAAGAAACCAAACACAACCAAAGAACTTACAAATTAAAACAATGATTGCAAAGAAAAATATACTGAATACCAATGAATTACAAAACTCTTCTTTGCAGTTTTCTTTGCAAAGATGTCAACTTAGCCTGTTGACTTGTTTGCAGGTTCAGGAGGTTTTTATTGTAGCTTACAAAGAAAGAAATGCTCTTAACCAACACGTTAACCAATTTTCGTTTGCAGGCTTGTTTGTAAATAACCCAAATTAGAAATGATGGTAGAAACAAAAAAGAACCAATTGCACAATAACATTAACTATGTTATTGTGCAGAATCTATGTTATTAAAAGCTTTAAATTGAATGGATAATAAAACCAAAATACCTTCTAACTATAAAAACTCCCCTCTTGGTTTGATACCGAATGATTGGGAAGTGATGGGGTTGGGTGAAATAGGTGATTTTAAAAACGGAATTAATAAAGATAAAGAAGAGTTTGGGCATGGCTACCCTTTCGTTGGTTTAATGGATGTTTTTGATATACCTAAAGTTTATACTGGCGAATTTTCTTTAGTTAATACAACTGAAAATGAAAGACGTGATTTTGATTTACAAAAAGGTGATGTGTTATTTGTTCGTTCTTCTGTTAAACATATAGGTGTTGGTTTATCTACATTAGTTTGTCAGGATATGCTA
>CAYUEO010000080.1:0-4654 GCA_964443755.1 uncultured Gammaproteobacteria bacterium
GTTTTGATGACAAAGATAAAAAAAAATAGGGAAACATACGGATTAGCATATAAAAATATATTTTTTCATAAACAATTATTAATGTTGTTATGGTTAAACTCAACTTTTTATTCGTTATAAAAAATGGTAAGGTTATTTTCTTTTTCTTTCCATTTTCAATTCTCTTTCAATTAAAAAATCATTTATATCAATGCATCTTACACCATTTTTTGCTGAAACACTAGGAATTTTATTTGGTTTAATTTTACTTTCGTTTGTTATTAAAACGCAATTATGTATTTTGCAATACGCAATCAAATATGGGTCGGCTTCTTCTTTTCCTTCTGCCTGTTTTTTTGCATCAAAAAAACCTGTTTTATATTCCTCATTAATAATTGGAATAGCTGCATTTATACTTACAGCATCGGTTGGCACAACTAAATGTTTTTTCCACTTATGCACCCATGTCTTTAAAAAGTCTTGCTTGCCTTCGTAATTGTTTATTTCGTCTTCAACAAAATCAATTGTTTTGAAACAATCTTGCTTTATTAATTCTTCAATTTCTTCCCAAATAGCATTAAAAACAGGGTTGTCATATTTAAAAGTCGATTCAAGCATTATTAAACTACTTGTATCAATCACATAAATAATACTTCCTTGATTAAAATCTAATTTCATTTATTAAGCATTTAACAATTGACGAGTTTTAGGAATATATGAAAGCTTTACTCCCAAAAAGTCTGAAAGGTCTTTAAGGTCAATTCTATTTTGGTCAAATGCTGAAAACGCAAGAGAGATATATGTTCTGCCTTTTTCTTTAATAGTTTCTTTTGCAATATTTCTACCTTCTGGTTTTTTTGCTCTGCCAAATGATGGCTTGTTCCATGCTTGATGCCTATCCTTATAATATGCTTGAGTTGTAAGTCTGTTTTCTAATAAACTTCTTAAAATAGCTAATGGACCAACATGAAAATAGTTACCTAGTTCAATCAAGTCTTTTTTACTCCAAATTTTTTCTCCCTTTAATTTTTGTTCTATTACAATATTCATTTGCAATAGTTCATCCGTTGGTATTAGCATTTCAGCTGAAAAAGCATTACACCACTTTTCAATTTGTAAATTTGAGTTTTCTGATAAATCACATAATCCACCGTCATTTAATAGTACGTGACCCAATTCGTGAAATAATGTGAAAATTTTTGCTGTCGCAGGTTCTCCACCTCTTTTTATACCAATAATTGGAATAATATCATCTACCATTGAAAAACCTCTCAAATTATCTTGAGTTAAACTCAGTTGAAAAACAGCAACACCAAGTGATTCTACTTTTTCAATATATGCCTCTAAAGCAAAATTGATAGTTGAAAATTGCCTTATTTCGTCTAAGTTCCATTCTTTGCGTAATTTATTTGCTACAGTTGCAGGATTGTCATGTATGGATGCTTTGAATTTAAAACGTGGAATTGAAATACCAGCATCTTGTTTTAATTCAATTAAAGAGACTACAAGTGCACGTGCTTTACGAATAGACATGATAGTTTTTTCATGAAAGTTTCCTAAATCTGATGAGTCAACAGTTCTTCTATCTGTTGGAAGCGGGTTTTCTTTTGGTGGTGTTGTAAGTAAAAGGGTTGCAATAGTTCTTTTGTAAGCCTTTGAAAGTTCTTTTATTTCTTCTAGAGTTGGTTGTTTTTCTCCATCTTCTAATTGAATTAAACGTTTTGATGATATTCCTGTTCTCTCAGATGCGTTTGTTCTATTCAATGCAATTGCTTCTCTTGCCCAAACAAGAATTTTGTGATTTACTGCTATGTTGATACTTTCTTTCATCTATTACTTCTCAAAGTTAAAGATAATTTGTTTTTTAATTTTCTTCAATTATTTTTTGTTTATCTATTACAATTCGGAAAACTTATCAACTAAACCCTCAAAAACCCCAACTCATAAACTTGTGGTTGTAGTTTTTCGCTTAGTGTTTTATAGGCTTCTTCAAAGGGTTTAAAACTTACGGGAGCAAAATCGCCACTGGTGTTGCGAGCTTGTAAAGCTTTACGAATTTGATACCAACCCACATCGGCTCGGTTTAGTTTTAATTCGTCACGTACGCTACGTACATCGGTGTTTGAAAAATAGGCTTGCCATAAAACTTTTCCTGCCTGTAATACTTTTAAAGCTTCTGGGCTTAATTGTTTATTGTATTTATTATACAATTCGTCCTTTTCAATAGGTAAGATTGCTTCGTGCCTCGCAATGACGGAGAGTGAAGAAAGATATTGCACCATAAAATCACTTTCAAACCGTTCGGGTGCATTTACTTCTTCTTCGGTAAAAGGTATAAAATGATTGACGATACTCCATTTTTTATTGTTCCATTCCAACTCATTGGCACTGGCGGTTAGGTTGCTACCATTAAACAACATCCAAATTAAACAATCGTTTTTAAACTCTTCGGTTAAGGGTTGGGTAGGTTGTAAAAATTGGTCTCGGTCGTTGAGCCAAGTTTTTTTTGTGACAAGTCTTACAGTATATACAATTGCACTCTGCCATAGATTTTTATCAGTAACAAAAAAGCCTCCTGCACTGCAATAACCTGAAGATAACAAAGCAGTTTGTGTTGCTGCATTTTGTAAATCAGAACCTTTACAAATCATACTTGCAATTGCACCATCAGCCCATTTTGTTCCTCTTACATCTTTTGTATTTGTTGTTGGAGAAATTGTATTTTTCAAAGGAATAGCAGCTACATTATTTGCTTTTACTCGCTTAATCCAACCACTCAATAGTTGTTCATTCGGTAAATTATAAAAATTCTTTTCTCCTATTGGTTGAGCTTTTTTATCTAATACTTCAACAGCTATTTCAGTTATTGGTGTTTTATTTGCTACTTTTTGATTTGTTTTCCAAACTAAAAATCCAATGGGAAAATCACCTCTTAATCCATCAAACGATTTGCTATGAACAATAAATCCGCCCAAATAATTTGCATTCCATGCTTCTCTAAATTTTTCAAAGTTGGGTGCATTAACATATTTCATCTTACTAAAAACGGCAACTGTTGCTGTCGGTATTTCATTTGCAATACGCATTAGAAACTGAACAAACAGTTCTCTTGCTGCATATCCTTGAGTATCCATTAAATCTGCAACTTTTGTTTTTGAAACTCCTTTTTTATTTTCAGAATTATCATCACCTAATGCAGTGTTATCATTATTTGCAGCCTCTGCATAAGGCGGATTAATCAACACTAAAATCTTTTTACCATCAGCAATGGCTTTGCGTAAATTTTCGGGTAATTTGTTGGTAAGCGTGTAATCTATTTTGCCATCATCGGTAATGTCATCATTCAAATAATCGTATTGGAAACGCTCGGCTGCAACGCAAGTTTTGGTAGCTTTCATCACATCAATATCTTCGCTATCAAGCGTACTCATAAAAATATTGCGTGGGTTGCTGTGTTTTACTTCCAAATTCCCCACTCCGCAACACATGTCCCAAACAATATAATCTTTCTGCCAGTTTTTGCCTAGCGTTTCAGTTAGTTTATCGTAAGCTTTATCCACCACAGCCAAAGGGGTGTAATACGCACCTTTAAAACTGCGTTCGTCAATTGGTATTAAACTATCACGTCTTTCTAACAAATAATTTCGGTATTCGGCTTTTGGTGGTTTGTGGTAAATGGTCCAAAACTGGCGGTAACCTTCTTTGTTGCTCAATTCATACACTTTTCCGTTTAACAGAAAAACAGGAGCATTGTTTTTGTGCATCAATGCTGCGGTAAGGTTATCGTGGGTAGAATTGGTGCCATCGTGCATAATGTCGGCAAAAAACAACAAGGCATAATCTTCTTCGGCTACGCCCGAAATTTCTCTTCCTATCATCAACACCCATTTATCAAAAACTTGTTTAAGGTTATCAGGCGTAATTTGAGTTCGAATAATATCGCCTTTTAAAATGGCATTTTTTACGGTGCTAATAAATTCATCTTCGTGCGTTTCAATTTTAAACGAAACAAAGTGCGTACCGATGTGAGCCGAAATAGCATCTAACGCTTCTTGTGTATATTGGCTTGCCGATTTTCCCCATTTTATGGTTTTTTTTTCGAGAAATGGTAACACATCCTCACTTTTCATAATGGCAGCCTTTTGGGTATCAATTACGGCTAAAAATGGCGGAACGTGTTCTCCTTTGTTGAGAGCATCTTGCACATAATGCAGTAATTGGGTAAACATGGCGTAGGTTGATATTCTAGCGTTATCTTTTGCTTCAAACCAAATTTCTTTGGTTTGTATGTCAATCAAGTTTTTTTGGTATTGTTTTAAACCAAGAGCTTTTATATAAATGTCTTTAACATCTTCTTCGCTGCTAACTTTCTGTAATTTTTCGTAAAGACTCATGTTGTTTATTTTTTTTTATTTCTTACAAATATATTGTTTTTTCACAACCTAAATAAGTGTAAAAATTAAACGAAATAATTGTACGGTATCAGCTACATCTGTCAGATATCTTTTTCCGTCATTGGCAACCAATTTCAGTTTGTCACATTTTGTAACAACCTCACTCCCCTCTTTTTTCAAGCGAGTTTTAAGAACACTCCAATATTTTCTGGCATCCAGAACATCTTTCATTTCCAAAAATAGGGATAATTCCAACGCTTTAAAATGAGTTTTTCAATTTT
>CAYUEO010000081.1:0-4602 GCA_964443755.1 uncultured Gammaproteobacteria bacterium
ACTTGGGCCTGAGCCCTGGGAAAGTAGGTCGCCGCCAGAACTATGGTGTTTTTTAGTTGGTAAAAAGCTTGTAAAATAATTAAATTCTTAGACGTATTAGGAGTGTATTAGGCTAATATTTAACTTTTGTTTAGATTGCTATTAGCCTTAAAGAGTGTTAATATAAATAACAGATTTTCACAAATATTCAGATACCACCAACTACTAATATTAATATTTATGACCAGAGTAATTGTGCTAGCAGCTGGAAATGGCACTAGAATGAACAGTGATTTACCTAAGGTTTTAGTGCCACTTAATGGGCGCCCGATGATTAGTTATTTATTGGAGTCAATAAAATTAGCTGATATCGATGCTCGCCCGATTGTGATTGTTTCACCAACCAATGCAGAGATACTTAAGAATAGTCTAGCTGGAGAAGATGTTGAGTTTGTGGTCCAAGAGCAACAGTTAGGGACTGGTAATGCCGTGTCTTGTGCTATGGGAAACATTTCTTCTGAAGTATCTCGAGTATTGGTTATGTATGGTGATCATCCTTTTTTTAAAACTTCTTCAATTAAAAGAATAGCTGACAGCGATCCACAACCGCTAGCCATGATGACCACAGAATTACCCGATTTTGATGATTGGCGGCAT
The DNA here is from genome assembly GCA_964443755.1 of uncultured Gammaproteobacteria bacterium. Taxonomy (GTDB): domain Bacteria; phylum Patescibacteriota; class Patescibacteriia; order Patescibacteriales; family UBA12465; genus UBA12465. The sequence continues at coordinate 637 of CAYUEO010000081.1, forward strand.
AATTTTTATCATTGGGGGCGGATTATTAGAGATAAGAACAAACAAATTGTGCATATTGTAGAGTTCAAAGATGGCACAGAAAAAGAAAGGGAAATTACGGAGGTTAATCCTGCGGTTATGTGTTTTAATCATGATTGGTTAGCAAAACATATCACCCTACTTAATAATAAAAATAAATCTGGTGAATATTATTTAACTGATTTAGTAAAGACCGCCTTCGGAGAAAACAGGGTAATTACTTCGATAAGCGTCGAGCCTCATGAGGCTATGGGCATTAATAGTCAGGAAGAATTAAAAATTGCCGAAGAACAATTAGCGATCCGTAAGTAACGGATCGTTTTTATCAATTATTTTTTTATTAATCTAATATTAGATAAAATTATTGGAATGTCGCGAGTTTGGTGTTCGAGAAATTTTTAATAAGAAATTAAGGTTGTTTTTATAACTTACTACAGGTTTTTAGATCTAGTTTGTGCTATAATAAACAGGTAAATAAATTAAACTGAATTATTATGTCAAAGGAAAAAGAGAAAAAAGCCCCGATTCCTGAAAAGGATATAAATAAATCAAAACGCGAGGATGCCGCTAGCGCAGCGATTGAGCAAATTCGTAGTCGTTTTGGAGATGGGGCAATTATGAAGTTTGGTGATGTGCCAAGAACTAATGTTGACGCAATTTCTACAGGTTGTCTGTCTTTAGATATGGCTACCGGAGTTGGTGGTGTGCCGCGCGGTAGAATTATTGAGGTTTATGGACCAGAGTCATCCGGAAAAACTACTTTAGCTCAGCACATAGTTGCAGAGGTCCAGAAAGCCGGAGGGATTGCGGCCTTCGTTGACGCTGAACACGCTCTTGATCCAGAGTATGCTGCAAAAATAGGAGTAAATGTTAAAGAGATGTTGCTATCTCAACCTGATAGCGGCGAGCAAGCCTTGGAAATTGTAGAGACACTAGTTCGGTCTAACGCTGTAGACGTTATAGTTGTTGATAGCGTAGCCGCATTAGTTCCTCAGAAAGAAATTGAGGGTGAGATGGGAGACCAGCACATGGGCCTACAAGCACGTTTAATGAGCCAAGCCCTGAGAAAGTTAACAGCCATTATTGCTAAAACTAAAACAGTCGTTATTTTTATCAATCAAATTAGAAATAAAATTGGCGTCTTTTTTGGTAGCCCTGAAACTACAACCGGTGGTAATGCCTTAAAGTTTTACTGTTCTGTCCGAATTGAAGTGCGTCGCTCGGCTCAAATAAAACAAGGTGATAAAATTATCGGTAATAGAGTTAAGGTGAAGGTGGTTAAGAACAAAGTCGCCGCTCCTTTTAGGACATGTGAATTTGATATTATGTATAATGAGGGTATTTCAGTAGCAGGGGACTTGTTAGACTTAGGTGTAGAATATAATGTAATTAAGAAAAATGGTAACGTTCATTCTTTTGGTGAAATAAAACTTGGTAATGGACGTGAGACCGCTAAAAAAACTATTAAAGATGATAAGAAGTTATTAGCGGAAATAAGAAAGACAATTTTAGCGGAAGTAAAAAGTAAAGAAGCAGAAGAAAATAAATAATATAAATTATTTTAAGAATCACCTCCGGATTTACGGAGGTGATTTTTTAAGAGAGAAAATATGCCCAGAAAAAAATCACAGGAGTTTATTCTGTCAGTCGGTGGATCTTTGATTGTGACTGAAGAGGGAATAGATGTAAAATTCTTACAGCGTTTTCGTCAGTTTATTCTTACCCAAGTATCTAAGGGGAAAAAATTTTATCTGGTTATTGGTGGGGGTAAAACAGCTCGTACCTATATTAACGCCGCTCTAGCAGTCGCCCCTGTGACAGCTGATGATCGGGACTGGGTAGGCATAGAAGCCACGCGTCTTAACGCTCAATTAATGAAGGTTATATTTGGAAAACAGGCTTATTCTCATATAGTTACTAATCCAAATGAAGTCATTAAAAGTCAAAAACCAATAGTATTAGCATCAGGCTATATTCCTGGTTGCTCAACTGATCATGATGCAGTGCTTCTGGCTAAATCTAATGATATTAAAACAGTCATTAACTTATCTAATATTGATTTTGCCTATGATAAAGATCCGCGACTTTATCCTGAAGCAAAAAAATTAACTAAAATTTCCTGGTCCTACTTTAGGTCTATAGTGGGCAATAAATGGAAGCCCGGTCTAAATGTTCCGTTTGATCCGGTAGCATCTAGAGAAGCTAGCGAGCTCGGTCTTAAAGTAGTTATCTTAAATGGTCGTAAGTTAAGTAATCTCGAAAAATGTCTGGAGGACAAAAATTTTAAAGGCACGGTGATTGAGTAGATTTTCCACAGCTCTGTCTTGACGGCAGATATTAATCTGGTATAATTTTTTTGTATGTTATTACAAATGAAAATGCAAAATTCAAAGATTTGGATTTTAGGCCTGGTAATTCAGGTCCGGTTTTCGTTTGTAAATCTGTGAAGTAGTATATAGATTAAATACAAGCGAAAGACCGGACAAAAAGTCCGGTCTTTTTTTTAAAGTTCATTCACAACAAAATATAACTAACACATCAGGAGGATTACATGAACATTATACCAATCGGTATTAACAACATTTGCAACTCTATTTCTCTTCGCTCTTTTAATAAGACGCAAACTCACCCCATGGCCACACTTTATGTTGTGCCACAAATGAGTATAGACTGTTTTTGGGTCGGAAAAATGCTCAACAATAATAATATTTCTATTTCTTATGTATCGCCAGAATTTGAGGACCAATTTTTTCCGTTAGTCGAAAAAGTAACTAATCGGGATTTATGTGTCGGTTGGATATTTACGATTGATAAAATAGTAGTCCCTGAAATAAACTTACCGCTCAGACTAGCTCAAAAACCAGTGAGATTACAGGCTCTGTATTCATTGATTTTAAGTAGCAGTTTGCCGGTAGATGGTTCGGTAACCGTTGCCTGTGTAATAGACGCCAATCAAGAGTTACGTCTTGTCACAACGCGCTGGGGAGGTAAGGGATGGATTTTTCGCTCTTACCCGATAGATTTTAGAAGAGTGCTCAGGAAGGGTAGACAATTTTTAACAAGTTTTTCAGCCACAGAAGGTGTTTGGGAAAACAGCCCAGTAAAATAAGAAACACTATTTAGCCGCTATCTTTTAGATATGCGGCTTTTTATTAACCGTATCTAAAGAGGTGATGGCGGATTGAATTTTATTAAAAACCGTTTCCACATCTAGACTACCATCTATATTAACTATCTTGCCCTGATTCTGGTAGTATTCTAGTAATGGAGCAGTTTGAGATTTATAAACTCGAAAACGGTTAAGAATTACTTTTTTATTATCGTCTGATCTTCCAGAGGTTTGTCCTCTGAGTAATATTCTTTGGGCCGCCTTTTCTGCGCTTAGTTTTAAGTTTATCACGACGTCTATTTCTTCACGTTTTTCTTGGAATAGTTTTTTGAGCGAACTAGCTTGTTTAATGTTTCTGGGATATCCGTCAAAGACAATACCCGCAGTAGAAGATTTTTTTAAAACAGCGGCCTTAATAAGTTTAATAATTAATTGATCTGGCACGAGTTGTCCGCTGTCTTGATATTTTTTTATTTTATCGCCTAGCTCACCATTTTCTCTTTCTAAGCGAAGCAGATCACCACTGGAAAGGTGTCTTAGGTTATATTTTTTAGCCACCAAAGAAGCTTGAGTTCCTTTGCCGGCTCCAGGGGGACCAAAAATTACTATATTTAGCATAATTTATATTTTACCAGTTCATTATAGCGCGAATGATAATTTAGGCAAAGAAAAGAACCCGCTCGGGTTCTTTAGTGTGCGCCCAGCAGGATTTGAACCTGCGACCGTTTGCTTAAGAGGCAACTGCTCTACCAGCTGAGCTATAGGCGCATTATTTTTTTATTTTTGTGGCGGGGGCGGGGATCGAACCCGCGACCTTAGCGTTATGAGTGCTACGCTCT
>CAYUEO010000082.1:0-4508 GCA_964443755.1 uncultured Gammaproteobacteria bacterium
TCATCACGTAAAGCGATAATTATTTGTCCGGGCTTAAGAGTGTCACCGTAAATCATTTTATCTGGGTGATAAACACCCAACATAGTTCCGCCCCAGTTAAAGGCTAACTTAGCATTAGGATTATCTGAGCCAACACAAACGCCAAGCTCAGCTGTTTCTCCGCCAAGTAAAACATAATTGTTTTCATGAGCCAGTGATTGCAGGCCAAGCATAACATCTTGGCACATTTGATAGGTTTTCGAATTAAGCTCGCCTAAGCTACGAACATCGAAGATGTTCATAAAAACTAAGGGTAGTCCACCATATCGTGTTATATCCATGGCAGTCATGGCAATAACATTACTAGCCGCTGTTTGCAACTTGCCAGAAGCAATAATTGGAATTACCTTAGTACCGACTCCATCGGTCACCATAGTTAAAAGATACTCATCCGGCAATCCTTTAAGTCTGAATCCCCTTGGTCCACGAAAGTTTCCTCTTGAAAGGTCGTAAACCTCAACGAAAGGAGAATTTCCATAAGTACTTTTGCAGATATCTCCGCAAAAAGCACTAAATACATCACCCGTGTCAATATTAACACCATCCTGGGCATACACAGTTTATAACTTATGAATTCCAATTAAATTATCATAAGAGATTAAAAAAGTCAACGTGTTATTTTTCCAAAATTAATTCTCCAGCAGATAATGCGGCTTCATGAGAAGCGCAGTATGGCCAAGGGCGCTCTAAAGCGTCTTTTGAGTCAAAAATGAATATGAAGCAATCCCCTGGAGGGACTTTGCCGTAATTATTTGTTAAAGCATGATCAAAATATTTCCAAATAATTCGCGAATAAATAGACCAAGGTTTTGTTGATGTTTCAACTCTATGATTTATCATATAAAAATCCGCCTCTTTTCCCTCACATAAATCACCAGACTGAAATTTATGGACGCCAGTTTCGGTTGGTATAATAAATGTAGTTTGATATTCATCTGAATATTCAAGAGTGGCACCAGTTGCTTCAAAAAATGAACTTAACAAAACATCCTTGGTGTCTCGGACTATGCCTTCAGCGATAATACTTCCTAATTCGCTCCGTGCAAATAAGCCGTTTCTTTTTACTTTTAATAGTTCGGGGTTTGTTTTTAAAAAAATCTCTTCACCGCAAACAAATATTCGGTAATCATTTCTTGATAAAATTTGTCTGCTCGTCAAAGATTGATTTTTATATTTCAATATCAAAAAAGCGGTTATTAAAATAAATAGTATTACAATAACTACAATTCCTAATTTACAAATGTTTTTTGTTATAAATTTCATTTTACTCATTTAACTTCGCTTGCAACTCTTTAACTTTTATCAACAAAGCTTTAACATCTATATAAGCCTGTTTTAATTCTGCTTCCGAAATTCCTATAAAATCTCCATATTCAATTCTGTGTCTTTTTTTCCGCATTTGTTGAAATCTTTGAAATTCATTATTTAACTCGCTATTAAGTAAAATGGCGGCGGCATTGATTACAATGTAATGATGCCCCTCTCCGCTCTCCGCTGGTTTTTGCTCTATATCCGTTAATCAACAATATGGCTTCGCAACTTAATCTTATGGAGTCATAAATATTGTTATAAACAATATCTTCGTCCCCCATACCTAAGCCAAATAAATTTTTATTTGCAAAGTTATATAACCCGTTAGCCTTCTCAATTTTTATAGCTATACCTTTTAAGTTTAGCGGGAATGGCTCGATTGAATTGTTATTTAGTAATGTTTGAAGTCCCTGTAAAATCATATGGGTTTCCTTTTAATTTAATAATTGGTGATAAAAAAATATTAGATACAAAACCATCTTTTTCCTTGATTTTTTTAATAATTTCTTGATTGCTGTAAATGTGATAGTTTATTTCTCGCGCAATTTTTCCTTCTATAGAACTTAGAGCACTAGTAAAAGCATCTTGATTTATGTCTCCAATTAACATTAAATCAACATCACTATTACTATTTTCTGTTCCCTTGGCTATTGATCCAAACACAAAAGCATACTCAACATTATCAAGTTTATCAATTAATTTTTTTCATTCATTTTCTAAACCGATTGTTTTTGAAATAATGCTTTTTATTTCTTCATAGAGCGGATGTTCTTTATTGAGTCTAAAAAAGCGCATATTGCCACGACGTTTATCTAATAATATTTCATCTTCTACAAGATTATCTAAATATTTTTGACAATAACTTGGCTCTTTATTAATTTTTTTAGCAATTTCTCTAAAATAATATTCTTTTTCTTGATCTTTAAAAAAAAGTTTAAGAATATCCCCTCCCCCATTTTTCAAAAAATTTAGCATATAAATATGTAATAATTATTATTTTAACTTGCATTACTTATATTATACATATTTTATGTACAATTGTACATAGTTTATATACAATTACTAATATTAGCTAAGAATTAGATATTTAAAAAGATAATCTTATTATTTTCAATACCCCGCTATCAATTTTACTCAAACCCCTAAATCCTCATTAATCATCAGCCACAAATCTTCTTTATCTTTTAAACGTCGATTTAAATCTTCTAGTTCCTGAACTTTCTCGGGGCGATAATCCTGATAATGTTCTAAAAAATAAGCTAATAGTTCTTTTTTATATTCTTCCATTTCTTGAATTTGTCTTTCAATTGTTTTTAATTCTCTTTTGCGCGCTTTAAGCTCTAAATAATTATTTTGTTCTTTTGGCTTCGTTTCGCTTACTTGCGGCTCCTCTGATTTAAGAGCTAATTCTTTTTCCAAATTGAAAACATAGTCATCATAATCTTCGTGTTTTCTTTTAGCTTGCCCGTCTTTAATTTCAACAATACCGGTCGCTACTAATTTAGAGAAAGTTCTGTCGTGACTAGCAAATAAAACTGTGCCGGTCCAAAGTTTTAACGCCGCTCCCAAAGCTTCTGTCGTATCAAAATCTAAATGGCAAGTCGGCTCATCTAAAATCAAAACATCAGGCTTAGATAATAATAGGCCAGCTAAAAGTAGTCGCGATTTTTCTCCGCCCGATAAAACGGAAACTGGCTTTTTAAGCTCCTCATCTTTAAATAAAAAATCTCCGGCCATTTTTAAAACGCTTTCAGTCTTAATATCTGAGGAGGCTAAGCGACGTAAAAAGGCGCCCGCTTGTTCACGACCTTCCATTAATTCCATTTCCTCCTGCCCGTGATAAGCTAAGCGAGAATTGGCGGCAAATTTAAAAGAACCGCCACAAATTTCTAAACGCCCCGTTAAAGTTTTAATTAGCGTTGTTTTCCCTTGTCCATTTAAACCAAGAATGGCCAATCTTTCTCCAGCGCGACAATCAAAATCAATTTTAGAAATCAAGGCTTTGGAATTATAACCAATATCTAAATTATCAATTTTCAAAACAAAATTATTTTTTTTCGGAACCGGAGGAATTTTAATTCTAGTGATATTAGTTTTAGTTTCAATATTAATTCTTTTTTCTTCAAGTTTATTTATTTTTCTAATAACCGATTGAGCCTGCTTGGCTTTTGAGTCTTTATAGCGAAAGCGATCAACAAATTCCTGCCAATGTTCCTGTTGTTTCTTTAAACTTTCATTTGCTTTAATAGAGCTCGCTAATTTTTCCGCCTTAAAATTTAAATAACTTTCAATATTGCCCGTATAGTGATAACAACCATTTTTAGAAATCTCGATTGTTTCTTTACAGGTTCGTTTTAAAAATTCTCTATCATGAGAAATAACTAAAAAACTACCCGAATAAGAATTTAAATAATTTTCTAATAAAATAATAGTATTTAAATCTAGATAATTACTCGGCTCATCAAGTAAAAATAAATTCGGCTCCTTTAAAAGCATTCCGCAAAGCCGAAGACGCATCCGCCAACCACCCGAAAGATCTTTTGCTTTTAAAACTAATTTATTTTCATCGAGCTCAAAACGACTAGCGAGTTTTTTTGCCGTCCAATCAGGACAAGCTCCCTGTCTAATTAAATATTCAAGCGCACTCTCCTTATCTCGCCAATCTTCATTTTGTTTTAAATAACCAATTCTCGCCTCATCATGAATAATAATCTCACCCCCATCAGCTTTTTCCTCACCGCTAATAATTCTAAACAAAGTTGATTTACCAGCCCCGTTAATACCGACGACACCAATTTTTTTCTTATCAGAAACAGCAAAAGACAAGTCAGAAAAAATCTTTTCGCCACTATATTCTTTCATTAAATCTTTTATTTGTAATAAAATCGGCATGTCTTTATTTTAATAATTACATCTTTATCTTATGGGAAGGAAGAAGGAATGGCAAGCTCTAAGGAAGAGTCAAGAGGTAAAAAAATGCTCTTTAATTGCGTAAAGCTCTAAATAATTTTATAATTAACTTATAAGCTCTAAATTTGCTTTCAATGTTCAATTTCTTAAAAGCCAATAAAATAATCCTAAGTATCATCTCTTTTTTAATTATCGGCTTAGGAATTTATGCTAATTCATTTCAAAATGAGTTTATTTGGGATGACGAT
>CAYUEO010000083.1:0-4437 GCA_964443755.1 uncultured Gammaproteobacteria bacterium
AATTGAAAAAACTAAGAATTGGTAGTTTTGACCTGAGGGTTGGGGCTACTTTTTTGATTAGAGAAAATATGAGTAATTCGGCGCTAACAAATAAAACATTAAAAAACGCTTCTTATTCTTTTATAAGTTATGGGTGGGGTTTGATTTTTGCCTTGTTTATTACCCCTATAATTGTATTTAAGTTGGGGGTTGATAATTACGGAGTTTATATATTTGTTGGAGTTGTAGGTAGTATTGCTGGTTTGATAGATTTGGGATTGTCTACGGCTATATATAAGTATATGGCTGAATACATTGGATCTAATAATAAAGAAAAATTGAGTAATTTAATTAAAATATCGAACACTTTATTTTTAATTATTGGAGTAATTGGGTTTGTATTACTATCTTTAATTGGTATTTTTGGCAATGTCTTTATTTCTAACTCAACGATGCTTATATATGATATTAAAATTATCTTTATTATTATTGGCCTAATATTTTTTATAAATGCTGCAAATTCATCTTTTACAATAATTCCAAGAGCTTTGCAAAGATTTGATATAACGACTAAAGTTGGGTTTTTTACCACAGCTCTTCCTAGTCTATCTATATTACTTGTGGTATCATTGAATATGGGAATAAAAGAAATATTTATTGTGCAGTTGTTTTTTTCCGCTATTTTTTCTTTTCTATATTATTCTATTTCAAGAAAACTATTGCCAATTGCTAAATATCATTTTTCCTGGAAAAAGCTAGAAATAAAAAAAATATATAAATTTGGTTTTGCTGCTTTTATTAGTAATTTTTCGGGACAAACTTTATCTTATTTTGATAAATTGATTATACCAATATTTATTAATCCAGCATCTCTTAGTTATTATAGTTTGCCTGGTAGCGTTGCTTCGAAAAGTAATGGAGTTTTGGGTAGTATAAGTAGTATATTATTCCCGGTTGTTTCCACTTTGCAAGGTGAAAAAAATAATGAAAGTATTAAAAATTTATATATAAGATCATTTAGATTAACAACTGTTTTAAACGCTGCAATAACTTTTTCAATTTGTTTTTTGTCTTATGAAATTATGAGATATTGGTTAGATGAAAGTTTTGCTCAAAAAGCTGGCAAAATTCTTCTAATTTTAAGTATTACATATTTTTTTGTTTCTATATATGATCAAGCTTTTAATTTTTTATTAGGCTTGGGGAAAAGTAAAATATTGGCTAAATTTTCTTTTGTAATGGCTAGTATAAATGTAATTTTATTATTTGTTCTTTTGCCAAAATACGGAATTATGGGCGCAGCTATCGCTTACTTAATTTCTTTATTGTCGGTTATTTATATTATTTATTATATTGAAAGAAAAGTTTTATTGTTAAGCGGCAGATTATTATTTTATATAAAGTTTTATTCAAAAATAATTTTTGTTGGATTAATTTTATATTTAATATCAATAATCTTTATAAAGCCATCTATAGTTGATTTTAAAAGCCTGATGTTTTTTGGGCCATTATCTGTAATCATTTATCTTACTCTTTTTAGAATTTTTAATTTTTATGAAAGACAAGATTTAGATTCTTTGAATAAATTTAAGATTATAATTTTAAATAGATTTAAAATAAAAAAAATATGATAAAACATGCTATAAAAAAGGTAACATCGGATAAGTTTCGTAAAAATATTCGTGAAATAGAAAAAATTTTAAAATGGTTTATTAATGGCCGCCCAGAACCTCTTCCGGCTTTTGCGAAAAGAAGATTTTTGAAAAAAATTGCACGAAAAAGTAAAATTAATATATTTATAGAAACTGGGACATTTAACGGCGCTACGGTTAAGTCAATGAAGCCTTTTTTTAAAAAAATAATTTCAATTGAAGTTTTTCCAGAGTTTGTTAATTCAGCCAAAGAAAAATTTAAAAGAGATGATAATATTGAAATTATTGAAGGGGATAGTGGTATTTTATTGTCAAAAATATTATTTGACATTAATGAGCCAGTATTTTTTTGGTTGGATGGGCATTATTCCGGTGAAGGCACTGGAAAAGGTGCGTTAGAAACGCCAATAATAAAAGAAATTGAGTCGATATTAAATCATAAAATAAAAAATCACCTTATATTAATTGATGATGCCAGATGCTTTAATGGTACTAGTGATTATCCGAAATTAGAAGATTTTTTTAATTTTGTTAAAAGATTGAATCCTTCAGTGAGTTATGAAGTTAAAAAAGATATGATTATTATAAAATAACATTACAAGAGGGATTGAATAATAGGCAAGGATTTTAAAGCTAGTAAATTATATATTTTCAAAATTATGAGGTGGAAAATATTTATAGTAACACATAGACCAATAATTAAAAAATATTATGAAAATGATAATTTTTTCTCGATGAAAAATTATTCTTTTCTTAATGTTTCTTCTGAAAAAATAGACACTAATTTAGATGGCTTTGATGTTATTAATATTAAGAATCTGAATAATTTTAAAAGCCTAGGTAAGTGGTGGGCAGAAACAGAAGCAATTTATAATGTCTATCTGAATGAGCTTTATAAAGACTATGACTATATTGGTTTTATTCACTGGGATCATGAGTTAAAAATAGAAAAAGAGAATAGTGAGCGTTTTAATGTAACGGAAAGTATAACTAATTTTTTACAAATGAAACTGGATAATAGTCATTTTATTGCTTTTCAAACAATAAAATTTGATTTGGATTTTAATCAAGGTATTATGATGGATGAAAAATTCCCCAATAAATTAACGGGAAGTGGCCAGAATTGCTGGCACACAATCATCAATGACTATAATAAATATTTTAATAGAAAAATTTCTTTTAATGATTTAAAGGGACGTGATATTTGTATTTCATCTACTTTCTTTTGCAGTAAAGATTTATTTGAAAAAATGATGAAATTTTATTCTTTTATTATTGAAAATAATTATTTGAATAAATTTGATGTTTATCATAGATATAGATTTCAAGGGGGTATGATGGAGAGATACGCAGGTATTTTTTTAAGTGATTATAATATTTTTAAATTACCCTTAGCTCATCATACTAAATTTAATTTTTTAAAATTTATTAAATTTTTTATTTATAAATATTTTTTAAGATTTTTGTTACTAAAAAAATATGAAAAATTGTAATTATTCAATAGGAGTTGTTGATTATCTTGGTCGTTTTGAAGAATATTTCATACCTTTAATAAAAAAATTGGTTCAGATTTTTCCAGATATTGAAATTATTTGCGTTTTAAATGGTCACCATGATATAAAAGCGCAAATTAAATATATTAAAAAAGCTTCTATTTTCTTGTCGAAATTTTCTAATATTCGTTATTATTCTTTTGATGACCACCAATCATTATCAAAGTGTTGGAACAGGATTATTCTAATGTCTTTAAATGATAGAATTTTAATGTTAAACGATGATTTAATGATTGATCCATATTTTAGGTTTGATTTTGAAAGAAATCTAAATAAAAAAAATGATTTTTTTGTTATTAATAATAGCTGGAGTCATTTTCTTATATCTAAAGAGGTTGTAAAAAATGTCGGTTGGTTTGAAGAAAGATTATTAGGTATTGGCTGGGAAGACGGTGATTTTATGTTAAGGATGGTTGAAAATAATATTACTCCCACGTCTCTCAAGTGTTTAGGTATAAAAAATTTTGTTGCCCCGGCAACAAATGCTGGATTTTCGTCAATTTCAAATTTCATTGGTAAATATTCTGAAATAAATAAAAATTTTTTTCATGAAAAATGGCATTTTAATCATTCTGATAAAGAAATTGGTTATGAGTCGTTTATTAAATATAAAATAAATTTTTTATGGAACAATCAAGAATTATCAGGAGAAATAAAAGATGGTATGTGTACCCCTATTTTTTATCCGTTTGAATTGTTAGAAACAAATAAAGTTTTCGTTATTAATACTACTAATATTAGCAAAAAGAGTTTTTTAATTTTTTATTATAAAATTAAAAACATAATGAAAGATAAGGTGAAAAAAATAATAAAAACTTTTTTTAAAAAATAATTTAATATGATTTTAATAGTTAACTAAAATAATTTTATGTTAAAGATAACAAATAAAAATTTAGAAGAAATTATCTATGAAATTCCGGAACATTATTTAGTATTAGATATTGGGGGAGCCGCGGCTCCATTAAAAAGAGCTAACCATATAATAGATTATATTTCTTATGAACAAATAAATTGGAGTCAAGCCAAGGGTGGTGATCAGGTTTATTTTAACAAAAATACATATACTCAATTTGATATTTGCAGCCGAAAAGAATGGCCTTTTGATGATAAATTTTTTGATTTTTCTTATTGCTCACATGTTTTAGAGGATATACGAGATCCTCTATGGGTTTGTTCTGAAATTATTAGAGTTAGTAAATCTGGATACATAGAGGTGCCGTCAAGGATATATGAGTCAATGTTTAAAATAGATT
>CAYUEO010000084.1:0-4432 GCA_964443755.1 uncultured Gammaproteobacteria bacterium
AAATTTCAACACTTCAAAATTTAAACGTCCGGATAAGGTATGGCCAATAACCGTAAACAAGCCTGTAAAAAACATATGGGTGGCGATAGTATCTTTAAAATCATTGGCCTCTACGCCATAATCACCAGATTGATACAAAGCTACTAAGGGACCATCAATATTAAAAGAAGCATTAAAAAAACCAGCTAACGCGCCCACGGCGAAACCTGATTTTTGGTTACCGTGAAAACGAAGAGGATGTTTTAAATTAAGTAGCCCATAAATAGAATAGGCTATTAAAAAAATGCCAACAATCACACTAAGAGCCAAGGGGTTTAGATAATCTAATAACAACATGCCCATCGGCACACCAAACACTACTCCAGCTAAAAGAGGAATTATTTTACGAATAACATTCTTGTTTTTAATTCGGTAAGCAACTAGACCGGAGGAAAAAAGTGCGACTATAGCTACTAAAGGTATTACAACGATAGGCGGCAAAACAAATAAGAGCAGCGACATCGCCACTGTTGCCACACCAAAACCAGTCACTTCCAAAACTAAGCCCGCTAAGAAGAACACTATAATTATATAATACAATTCCATACTGCCTTGTCTATATTTTCCTGGTATTTAAGAATTCTAATTTATCTAGTGTTTATATACAGATATATATCCTCAAGTGCTTTCACGGCGTCACCGGCAGCGATATTATTTTGATGATAAAGCCCGTCTGTACAATCTCCGGCCGCCCAAATGCCTGGCTCACTTGAAGCCTGAGTTCTAGGGTCGACTATTATTTGTCCAATTTGATTAAGTTTTACCAAATCTTTTACTAAACCCGTAGCCGGAAGCAAGCCAATTTCCACAAAAATACCAGATACGGCCAACTCGTGCTTTTCTTTAGTAACTGCATCCTCATAGACGAACCCTGTCACTAGTTTATCACCTTTAACTTCCAAGGGGATAGCATTTTTAAGAATTGTAAATTTATCATTCTTCATTAATTTCTCAATTGTCACTTCGTCGCCTTTTAATCTTTCAGATCGATTAACTAAAGTAACTGTTTTACAATAAGCTAATAATTGAGCAGCTGATTCCAGGGCTGCATTTCCGCCGCCAACTACCGCCACATCTCTTCCGGTAAACAAAGGTCCATCACAAGAAGCACAGTAAGTTAAACCTCGATGCTCTAATTCTTTAGCTCCTGGCACATCAAGTTTACGCCTATCGCTACCAGTAGCTATTAAAATTGTTTTTGTCTCATAACTCTCCTTGCTGGTGGTCACTAAAAAATGAGAATCAGATTTTGTAATACCGAGCACGGATTCCCCTTCTTTAACAGTTAATGAATCACCGGCATAAGCTAAGAGATGGTTTTTCAAGTTTTGCGCCAAATCAAGTCCAGAGATTTTTATTGTACCTATCCAGTTTTCTATACCATCAGAAACTACAGAAGCTCCACCAAACTCTTTAGCAAACAAAATAGTTTTTAATTTTTTTCGAGCAGCATATACACCAGCAGAAACACCGCCTGGTCCGCCACCAATAATCAATAAATCGTACATATAGTTAATTGAGTGATTTAATAACTTTTAAAACTTTTTTAGTTATTTGAGCATTACTTAGTTCGTAACAAATAGTCTGGCCCGACCTACTACTAACAACGACTCCCCTAGCCTCTAAATAAGCTAACTGGTGCGAAGCTAATGATTGCGATATACCAACAGCCGCGGCTATTTGACTAACACACACCTCTTCTTTTGACTGTCTAAGCAGCAAATTAATAATTTCCAGGCGATTAGTATTGCAGATCATCTTTAATAATGAAATAATCTCATCCTTATTGCTCATAATTTTATATTAACATATTAATATATGATATAGTATTCATATATAATATCATAAAAAAACTTCTTGTCAATAAAAAATTATTAATAGGCTTCTTTATCTAAAATTCATTCTTCTAGGGACGCTGTCTATCATAAATCCTGGATCATTACTATGTCTATAAATTCTGTTCATGTACCCTCTTTTATAAAATGCATCATTCAGGCCCAGTAAATCAACCAGATAACCAGCAATGATTACAGCCGCTATAAAGCCGACAACTAAAATTTTATAATTAATTTTATAGGAAAAATCATATTTACTAAGCAGCCATAAGCCGATTACTAAACCAACCATCGCCAAAATTACCGCCCACCAAGGAAAACTATCTACTAACTGTTGTAAGCGATACCCCCCCATTGGGCCATGAGACCTAAGCGAAAATCTTATTAAACCAAATAGAAAAATCGAACTAAGAGCTGATAGTATTAAACTAATGAAAACTAAAATTGAACCGCTAACAAAATAAAATTTCGGACGCATTTTTAAATGGCCCTGACGGATTTCATCCATCACATTGTCAGTTATACTATTTGGTTTTTTTGGCATATATTTTTTAAAATAATCTTGGCGCGATTAATGCGGGTAGCTACTGTTCCCATAGGTATTCTTAAAATGTCGCTGATTTCATCATAGGATTTCTCATCTATATAGTATAAGCGTAAAGGCTCTGAGTATAAGAGAGACATGTTAGAAAAGCATTTCTCTACTTTCTCTACAATTTCTTGTTTTTCAAAATTTAACTCAATATCTTCCTCACTTTTAAAGTCCATATCCTCTAAGATTGGCACTTCCCTGTGCATTTTTTTAGCTATATTGATAGACTGGTTGTGAACAATACGGTAGATCCAACTGGAAAATTTTTTCTTAGTGTTAAAGCCTCTTAAATTTATAAATGCTTTAATAAATGAATCCTGGACGATATCGGCAGCATTATTCTCATCTTGAATAAGAGTACTAGCATAACGTAATAGCTTGGCCTGATATCTGTCTACTATAATAGAATAAAGCTCTCGATTATCAAATCGAACTTTTTCAATAATTTCTTCATCAGATAGCAAGCTATGATCATTCATAAAACCAATTATAGCAAATATAGCCTCCCGGCACACTCCGACACCAATAATACAACTATAACTTGTGTTTTCTTTCAAAGCCAGTTGACTAGAGTAAATGATGAACAAAAAAGCAGATTATTAAACCTGCTTTTAAAAAATCTGTACTTTTCTCTAACTTTTTAACCTCTTTTTAAATATACTTTAACGAAACTACTTTTTAATTCAGCCGCTTTAGCAGATAAACCATCTAAATCTCCTGTTTTAGCTAGCTCCAGGACATCCTCTAGATTATTTCTAATTATTTGAATCTCGTTGTCATTATTAACCTCCTCAACAGCTAACAACTTTGCATTAGCATCGGCATAAGCAGATATAACTGCTGTAGCATTTTTACTATCAGCCGCGGTAATCACCTGCTCCATAGAATCATGGAAATCAACTAAATAAACAGCTAGCATAGAAAAACCATTACGCTTTAATATGTCCTGAAAAACAGGCCTTACTTCCTCAAGACTTAGATGCGACTCATATAAATTACCCGTATACACCTGGTCTCTCAGACTCAAAATTCGATCGTATACTTTAGAAAAATCGGAATTAAAATTGACATCACTAGCGAATACTCTAGGATGATAATTCGAATATTTCTTCAAAAAATTATCATATTCTAAAACTAATTTATCATAATTCTCAATCGATTCAGATCTCTTTTCTTGTCCGGTATTAAATAATGTTTGTTTATAGAAATTATTCATGATATTAAAATCTTCTAAAAATAATTTCTTAGTAAAAAAATTACTATAATATGATCCAAGTACAGCAATTACTAGAAATATTGCGATCAATACCATAACGACCAGCTTGGATGTTTTTTGACTCTCCTTATAAGTACACACTCCAAATACTTTATATAGACCACAAAATCCCGTTATGGCCGTCCCTAACGTAATCAGGCTTAAAACGTAAACTATAGTTTGGATGACCCCACCTAACCAAAACCAGGCTAAAATAAACAATAATTCGGCTACTATTAACCTTATTAACCTATCTAAAGCGCTCTCATTTCTTGTAAACATATATGCTCATATAAAATTTTTTAAATATCTATTTATAATATTATAATACACTATTTTACCTTTTCGTATAACAAAATATTACCTCGTGACAAATAAACTAAAGATAGTTTTGTGTCAGATAACTCAAGTATGTTGTATTCAATTTTTTCATCGTCCATATTAACGACCAAATAATTTTTTTCCTCTTCAATTACAAAACTATCTGCCGCTAATTTTTCGCCCTGATAATAACTGATCATTTTCCCACCACTAAATTCAATCTCTGACTTCACATCATCAAGCGAGCGCCAGCGTCCCAAAAGTAAAGCTGATTGATCGGTAGCCAAGGGCTCTATAAAATCAAAAGTGACTAAAGTCATGTTCTCACTAAAATGAGAAAATTTAATCGTTAATAAGTTCTGTGTAGTAGCAATATCAGTCCAGACAAGT
>CAYUEO010000085.1:0-4382 GCA_964443755.1 uncultured Gammaproteobacteria bacterium
GTAATATTAGATTTACAACCCCTATTAATTAACCAGGAGATAGTATTAGCGAATGTAGATTACAATCCACAAACACCTAAAAAAGTAAAAAAAATAGCACCAGAAGATAAACCCAAAGAAACAACAAAACCCACCAATTTAGAAGAGAAGGCTGTGGAAACACCTCCAAAAACGATAACAGATCCAAGGATAGAAAAAAAGATAAAAGCACAACAAGAATTAGCCAAGGCAAAACTAGAAGCCAAGGCAGGAAAAGAGCAAACCCAAAAAATAGAACAAACTATTGCCGATACCAAAAAAATTATTGTTTGGTTTGAAAATGTTAAATGGGTGCCGAAAAAATCAAAAACAGCTCCACCATTTCTCGAATATGAAAACAAAGTAGATGCCATAAAAGAAGGACATAAGCATCACAAACAAGGCAATAATTTAATTGTTTATACCAAAGAAGGGAAAGTTCATTTTCAAAAAAATGTAAGAAAAAATGCAAAAACCAAGTAAAAAACTAAAAATAGGCATTATTGCCACCAACAACAATAAAAATGACATTCTTTCATTCAATGAAGAATTGAAACTAATTAGCCAAACCCTATCAGACAAGGTGAGTTTGGTTATTTATGGACACAATGCTGAAGAAGATGAAAAGTGGCTTAATGATTTGGATTATGAGTTTGTGAAACCCACCTCAGTAATACATTATTTTAAACAAATAAAAGCCTTAAACTTAGATATAGTTCTAATTCTATTAGAAAATACCCTATACAATGCAACATCTGAGGATTATAACAAATTTTTAGAAACAGCCTTGTTTAAAATACCAGTATTAGCACCCAACCTTCCGCCCTATAACCAATTATTAAGAAACGGAGTAAATGGGTTTATTTATAACACAAAAGAAGATCTCATCAATAATATAGAAGAGATAATGAGCATTCAGGACGAATTACCCGTAATAGGATTAGCAGCACAAGAAATGATGCAAAAATATTTTTCCTATTCAGAAGAAAATACGAAAGTAATAGATGAATTATTTGTTTAGAATAGAATTCTAAAAATAAAATGAATTTCATAAAATAAAATAGTTAATTTAGCAATAAAATTTAAAAAAAATGAGTTATAAAATAGCAGAATCAGTTTATTACAAAGGAGGAATAGTAAATTTTGGAGTAGATAGAACCCTGCAACCCATCCAAACTTATATTTGGAAAGTGATGGTATATACAGACAAAACATTGTATGTAATAGAACATCACCAAGGAGAAATTGTGGAGTTTTTCCAACAAAACAAAAAAAGTTTTGGAGAAAATGCCTCGATTGATGATTTAGCAGAAATGGTTAAAAAATCAGGCGTTAATAACCTAAAATTTGCCTATGTGTGGGAAGATAGCCTCTTAGCATCTAATACTTCCAAAAAGGAAGAACCTGCTACAGAAGATCCATTAATGAGCATAGATGAGTATGTAGAAGAACAAAAAGAAGCAGCCCCCATCACTTCAGAAGTAGCCACTCCCAATGAAAATGAAATTACTAGTAATTTGTTTACACCCGAAAACATAGATGTGAACGCAATGATGATGGCTGCTCCAAAACCACAAAAGTATTATTTCATTAAAATGGAAGAAGAATTTCATATTCAAAAAGAAAATAATTCTTTAGAAATAGGACAACCAGGAGATTATTTGGTATGCAGCCAAAATAAAAAACTAAGCATTGTTTCCCAAGCAGAATTTAACGAAAAATTTCAGGAAAACAAAAACCTTGTTACAAAAATAATAGGTAAAGAAGGAGAAGAATTTTTGCTAAACCCAAAAGTAGCCAACTACATTGATTTTATAGAAAAACAAGAAATAAAACTCCGTGAAGAACTCTACCTAAAAAGAAACATAACACAAGATGAAGAAGAAGAATAAAGTCGGAAGCTCCCAGCACGAAGTGGGCAATGTGGGATGATTTCCTCCCTTGAGGGAGGAGAAAGGTGGGTGATAAGGGGCAAGGGATAGTGATAATGAATAAACAATAATAACCATAAAACCATAAAAACATGAGCCAAACATTAGGACAAAAAAGGGTGAAAGCAGAATTTAACCCAGACAAAAATGAATTAGTAGATCAAATTAAAAATAAATCTGCCGAATTAATTGATTTGCTTGAATCAATGAAAGAAGTAGGGAGTTATGTTCAAAAAATACCTAGCGAAAAAAACAGGTTGATTGCTCTCTCACAAACAGCATACGAACAAGGTGCTATGTGGGCAGTAAAAGCTAATTTCACATAGTAATTAACAGATAAAACAACCAACAACGCACCAACTCCCTCCCTTTTGGAGGGTTGGGGTGGGCTAAAGAAACTTAATGAAAAAAATATACATCTCAGGTAAAATATCCGGAATAGAAGAATTAGCACCACTATTATTTGAAATAGCAGAAAACCTATTAGAAAAAGAAGGTTTTGAAACAATAAACCCACTAACCATAAACCATAACCATGATTTAACGTGGGAAATCTACATGAAAGTAGATATTAAAGCAATGTGCGATTGTGGTTCAATTTACTTGTTAAAAAATTGGTACAATAGCAAAGGAGCAATAATAGAACACGATTTAGCCAAAAAACTAAAGTTTGAAATGATCTATGAAAAGGAACTTACTTTTTTACAAAAAATAAAACTGAATTACCTCCGTTTAAAAATATTTTTAGGAAAATAGCCACGAATACACGAATTATTTTTTTATTAGTGCATTAGTGGCTACTTAATTTTACAAATAACTCAGTATATGTGCAGGAACATCAACTGTCCATCCATTACCACACATTTTATAAATCTGAGTATCACTTACTATTTGATTACCATCCTTATCAAAAAAGTAATCATCAGCCACAGTTTGTAAACGGCAACACTCAATAGGAGTTAATCTTCTTATCATACCACCATTTGCCAAAGATTTATTAAAC
Organism: uncultured Gammaproteobacteria bacterium; assembly: GCA_964443755.1. Classification (GTDB taxonomy): domain Bacteria; phylum Patescibacteriota; class Patescibacteriia; order Patescibacteriales; family UBA12465; genus UBA12465. Next base: position 2,953 of record CAYUEO010000085.1, read on the forward strand.
TGCCCATTAGTTCCATGCTCAAAACCATGTAAACAAGGAGATTTTTCTATAATAAAATTACTTCTAGTACTCAATTGAGCATTTAGTGCTGGAGCTATTCCATCAGCATCATAAATTCTATTTTGTTGGAAGGGTTGTTTGCCACCACTTTCTTTACTAGGGTTTAATTGTTTTATAGTTCTATCATTACAATTTCTAATTAAAATTTTCTCATCAGAATTACTACTAGTTAAAGTTGGAGATAAACCTTCTTCATCATACACCCTATTTGTTTTTTCATATTCATTAGGTTTGGTAATAAATTCAGTAATAGATTCATCAAATTCATCAGTTTTTATTTCTAATAAATCTTTCAATTTAAACCAAATATCTTTATCAGGTATAGAAAATCCATTATCTGTTCTAAACCAATGTTCTACCATTGTTTTAGGAACATTTAATTTTTCCGAAATTTGCTTAATAGTCATTTTTTTATGTTCTTTTAAACATTTTTGAAGAGCAGGAATATCTACTTCGTATTTTCTAACACTTACTTCGCCAAGTATTTCGTGAGTAATAATTCTTCTATCATTAGGATTAAACATAATATAATTATCCTTTTGCACGCTAGTTAAGCAGTTAGTTTTACCATCTGTCCTTGGTTCTAGTTGCTGTATGTTTTTGCGTTGCTCTTCTATTTCTCCTTTTTCGTATTCTTTGCGTATGGCTTTGCCATATTCCGTTCTTTTGGGAGTAAGTGCAGCAGGGTTTTCTCTGCCTCTTACGGCAAAGCAAAGTAAATCCATATCAGAAGGGTTGCCACCACTATTACCCCCAGCAGTAAAACAACTTGCTTTATCTTGGTTGGTTTTAGCTTTGCCATTCTTATCTATTTTAACAAATGAATCTATAATTAAATCATCTTTCATTCCTCCACCTACTTTTAGAGCAGACATTTTCTTTATTTTATCTGTATCCCTAAATTTAGCAGAAAATCCATTATTATTATCTTTTTGCCTTTGATTATAATCGAGTAATTTTTCAATAAAATCATTTTTCAAAAAATACTTTTTGTCCACCTCTTTTTGTAAGATGTGTTTTAATAAAATGCCTTTATCTTTAGGTTGTTTTATGATGCTATGCAAATCGCCAAACAAACCATTAGGTTCTAATCCTATATTTGTCCAGTACAGCCTTTTTCGGTTCTGGGCAGAAACCCTAGAACTATTAATTAAAATAGGATGCACACCAATAGCTTGGGTTAATACACTCTCCCATTTTTTATCCATCACCACGTTTTCTAACAAAAACTTCACATTAGGGTTCACTTTTCTTATTTCAGTAAGAATACGCATATACTCCCAAAACAAATAACTCTGCCCCTCAAACTCAAAACCATCTTTTTTTAGTTTTAAATAATCTTCTAAAGTTAAAATTTCGGTTTCGCATTT
>CAYUEO010000086.1:0-4340 GCA_964443755.1 uncultured Gammaproteobacteria bacterium
CAGATATTACTTCTGGTAAAAAACAATTCCCAAACGAATCTAATTGATATCCAGTAGGTAACACAGCTTGAGATCCTGTAATATTTGGACACACATCAACAATTTCTGGATCAGGAATAATTGGAATTACTATTATCGGAGGGGCCACACCTGCTGTATCAGTCTCGTCTGTATCAGTCAAACTAGAACATCCTGGGTCATTTGGATAATCAGTAAAACCATCAGAGTCATCATCCAGCCCATTACCACACGCTTCTGTCGGTGTAGCTGTCCAATCTGTAGACACCTTATGGCTGAAAGTTCCACACGAACTGTCAGTCGCACAGTTAAAAATAATCCATCCGTAGTTCTGACTCCATGCATAACCACCAAAATCTCCAGATGAATCTATGGTAACCCCACCATTTGTTGGATTGAAATTGATCCAACCAGTATTTTGTCCCCATGCATAACCAGATAAATTTCCACTACCATCATTAACAACACCTCCGTTAGTTGGTGAGAGATTTATCCACCCAACATAATTTCCCCAAACATAACCGGTCAGACCACTGTCATTCACAACAACATTTCCGTTTGTTGGATTAAAATTAATTAATCCATAATTACCATCCTCGAAACGCGCATATTTGTTCGTATTATCTATAGTTGCAGCAGAAACAGATGTAAAACCAAACAAAAATATAACGAACGCCACAACTGCGTATAGATATTTAAAATTTATTTTTTTGTTCAGCAGGTGTGTCATTTTTGTTAATTGTTTACATCATTACTTGCTGGTGTATCATCTACTGGAGCAACTTCTGTCGGAACATCCTCAACTGGCGCAACCTCGATTACAGGATCTTGATCTTGCGGAGCATCTAAAACCTCTTCTGTGACGACAACATCCGTGCTTTGTTCATTTTCATCCGCAATCGTGTTATCTGTTACTTCCAGATCCTCTTGATCTACAATTGTATCATTCTGGACAACCTCTCCTGAAACATCTTCATTATCTTCTATAATAACATCATCTTCGGTATTGTTTTCCACAGATGTATCGTCTGGAATTATTTCTGTATTATTCTCATCAATATCATCCCCTTGCTCATTAACATTTACATTCACATCCTGGTTACTCTGGTCACTGTTGGTCTGACTATTTGTTCCTTCATTATTTATATTACACTCCCCACTTTCGATAACTGTTTGTCCGTTCTTTACTTTCAAACAATATGGTTCGCCTGTTACTTCGTCGAATATTGTAATACCAGAAGGTTTACTACTACTTCCAACAGTTAAACTTTCCACCACTAGATTCTTCACCTCGAGCGCCCCAGCCCCAACCTTCACACCAAATGATTCAAGCGAACTTAATACTCCAGCCCACGATAGACCACCGGAACCTGTATTTGTATTATCAAGTCTTGCAAGGATATCATCAATTTGGTTTTGTTGTGCTTTGATTGCACCAAGGAGGAATGTAGAGAATTTGTAAATGTCTACACCTTGTTTGTTTGCAGTTAGGATTTCATCTGGTGATTCTTCTGCGATGAGGCCAAGTCTTCTTGTTGCATTTGGTTCTTCGATATTGTAATTGTATGTAGCTGGTTTTAGTTCACGCACTTCATCAAGGTAATGTGTGAAGTCTGCATCTTCTAGATATTCAATATCTCTCTTTGCTGTTCTCGTTGATATGTTAACGAATGATGTTGCAGCGATATCACCTAGAACATGTAGTTTGTAGTTAGGGCTACTTGTACCAATACCTATGTTTCCTAGATTATCAATTGCAAGTTGACTACCTGGTGTATAGTCTTCTAGTTTTACGAATGTTTCGATTGTTGTTGTACCTGTACCAGAATAGTTTTCAAGTGCGATACCGATAGTTCTAGTTGATGTAGTTGCTTTTGTAGCTACACCTGCTGTAGTTGATATGGTTAGTCTATCTCCGATTGATATAGATCCTCCTTCATCATTAACTAATACAGGGATACGTCCAGATAGAGCAACTGGCTTTCCGTCTGTGATGTCTTGACCTAGTAATAGTCCTGGTGCAGTTGAGATAACACCAAGGAGATTGTTTTTGTTGTCTGTGTTGTTTGCTCTTTTGATTGTAGAACTTGCATTTGTGTCTAGTGATACTACTTCTCCAGGCTGTAGTGTGTTGTCATCTGTTCGGTAGTTTTCTGCTAGGTCAATATCAGAAAGTGTTGCTGTTGTTGCATATATAGTACCTGCTGTTGTACCACAAGATCCAGTGTCTCGTACACAGAGTGATCCTTGGACAGATAGAGTTGATACTGGGGTTGTTGTTCCAATACCAACTGATCCTCCTGTGATACCTCCTGATCCATCTGCTTTTGCGAAGATAGTTAGTAGAGGTGTTCCGTCTATGTTTGCGCTGTAGCTTTCGATTGTATTAGCGCTTGCTCCTGATGTGACTGGCATATCAAGCCAGGTAAGTATTCCCGAGTCTGCTTCAAATGACATTGGGCCGAGTTCTAGGTCGTTGATGCTTGTAATACCTGTTGTAAAGTCATATGTTAAATCACCTGAACCTACATCGAGACCTCCAGCTACTGTTGATGTTGCAGTTGTTGATGTTGCGTTGAAGTTAGTGAAGACTGCCTGTCCCATTACAGATAGAGCTGCATATGGTGAGGTTGTTCCAATACCTACGTTACCTGTTGTGTAGTAGATATCTGATCCGGTTGTTGTCCATTGACTTGAGCCTCCGCTTCCTCCTACACATGTACCGTTAATAGAGAAACAACCATCTGCAAGGTCGATACCGTTGGTGAATGTTGATGTTGCACTTCCTGTTTGGTTGATCGCCAAGACATCGAGACCTCCAGCAAGAGTTGATGTTGCTGTTGTTGTACCTGTGAAGTATGCACCGACTATTTGTCCTGCGACTGATAGTTTTGCGTATGGAGAGGTTGTGCCGATGCCAACATTAGTAGTGGAAAAATCATACAGTAATCCACCACTAGCTACATTAAGTCCGCCTGCAAAAGTTGAAGTGGCTGATGTTGAGGTTGCAGTGAAATATGATGATGTAACATATCCATCAAAGACAGCGTTGCCTGCAACTGATAATTTTGCATAAGGAGAAGTTGTACCGATGCCGAAGTTACCTGCACCATTAAAGTATGCACTAGTTCCTGAATTGATTATTGGATTATACTTTCCATTTAATACAAAGTTAGTACCATCGTATATTAATGTTTGTATTCCACCTGCTTGTAGATCTCCTGCAGTTAAAGCGCTACCGTCTTGTGTTTTAATATCTTTTGCACCCAACGAGTCTACATTCAGAGTAGCTGCGCCTGTGTTATCACTAGCAATATCTAGATTGATTGTCATACCTGCATAGTATGCTGTTGGTGTAGAAGATAATATTGTTGTTATTGTGTCTGCTCCGGTTGCGGTTGCGTAGAATGGGATTTCGGTTGTTTTGCGGGATGACTTATTGTACTGCTGATACAGAGCCTCATCATATAGTTCCCACTCTTGATTACCAACATCGGTACCACCCCAATGACCTAATCCACCTAAAACGCCGGTCGTACCATCAGATAGCAAAATTCCGTTACGCATGTAGAAACCCGAAGTACCTTCTGTCCATGATCCGCTGGTAATATTATAGGTGAAAAACTGGTTCTCGACAGCCATATAAATTTTGCCATTAAAATAAGTAATTTTTCCTTGAATTCCATTGGCTGTATATCCAGTTGGAAAAGACAAATCTTCCCACGTTTCGTTAGCAATATCAAATCTGGCAAATTTTGTTTGTAGGAAAAGAGAAAGTTTACCGTTCACATTATCATAGGCAAAAGTTGGACTTTCGCATGATTCTGTATCAGGATATGAAGTTAATGCTGTGGCTGAATTATCCGACAAATCATATTTATAGAATAGCCCTGCGCCGCCATGATAGGCATAATGATAAATGAAACCATCAACCGCATAAGTCGCAAGAGAACCGACCAAACTAGCGCTAGTTAATGCGCTGGTAGACCATGCTGAAGTAGCAACATCAAATTCAAAAACCTGCGTGCTGTTTGCTCTTATTCCGTAGATTTTTCCGTTCCACGCACTAAGAACAGAAGTATTGCCTGGAATAGAAAGTGAGCCCCAAGCATTAGTCCCTAAATTGTACCTAATGAATTGTCTATCGTTATACGCATCAATTCCATATGCATAAAAATTGCCGTCATAAAAAACACCATAAGCAGACAGATTTCTACCAGTGTTCGAAGTCTTAGCAACCCACGAAGAGGCATCATTAAAGTATGCTTCAATTATCTTTCCATCATCAGAACTACCAAGTGACCCTTTATTGTCATCAATTG
>CAYUEO010000087.1:0-4267 GCA_964443755.1 uncultured Gammaproteobacteria bacterium
TTATATTCGTTGAACTTGCTCATACTTAAATTTTAAGAATTGCGAAATTAAGAAATTAATAGTTGTTTTGAAATGTAGTTTTTGTTAATTATCTTAAAAAGATGATGTTTAAATTACATCAAGATGGCTTTACATTGTCCGTTTATCATTCCGTATAGTTATTTTTTTAGGGCGTGGTATCTTATTGAGCTATGTTTTTCATTCCACTTCGAGAATTTAGATTATGGAAATTCGGGCTTTTGCAGTGAGGAAGATTTTATTTTTTCTAGCTCTTGTTTAACCCTTTCAGAATTTATTTTTGGGTTGTAAAGAGCAGTATTTTTAACCATTAGCGTTAAAATTATCATTTGTTCTTCGTTCAAGGAATCAGGACTACTATCGAAATAAAACCTTGATGCTCTTTCTATTCCGATGTTGTTGTATAAAAAATCATGTTTTGCAGCAATATACTTTAAACATTCTTGTTGAGTTACTTCTTTTTCAAGCTTCCATGCAAGTATATATTTGTTGCCTGTAATCCTATTGTTATTCATTGTTAAGCTTTGTCTAAAATTAGCTAATTCTAAGCAAGGACAGTTACTGTTGTAATTTTCAAAAATCAAATCGAACAATTGCCCTGATGTGTTAGTTATAGGTTGGATACTATTGTAAACTTCCAAGAAATTTTTAGGAGAAGGGTGCTGCTAGTAAATTAATATTTTTCCAGTATAAATTTGTTTATTTGAACTAGGGTCAATCAGATTAATAAAATACATTCCATTTGTCAAATTTTTTCTTGAAATTTGGACCTTGTCAGTTCCAGCAATAATTTTATTTTCAATAATTGTTCTCCCTAGTTGATCAAAAACTTTTAGGAGAATAGTTTTGTCAATACTTTGGCTAAACACAATATTCGTAGTGTTGTGAAAAGGATTTGGATATATTTTTAAACTCAAATTTTTATTTTCTACCTCTTCTAAAGAATTTTGGGTCGTATAAACCATAGTATTTAATGTTGTATTGGTAACAATTGCTGGATTAGATTCAAAATAAATGTAAGCAGTGTTATTTATCTCAGTGTAATTATTAAGTCCATTTTTATGATTAACAGAAAATTTCACATACCCCTGACTTTCAATGAAGTTTGTTGTGCTGTCTGGCAAATAAATACTATCAAAATTAAAAGATATAATTCCAGAAGAATTTATATCTATACCAACAGTATGACTAGTACTGAGAAATTTAAATGAATTCCTATCCAAATTATTGTCTAGGGTATCAATTATAGTAATGTAATAAGCTGTATCATTTCCTGTGTTTTGAAATCTTATTGTATACTCCAATTTCTCACCCATTAGTGTATAATGTGGTAGATCTTCTCCAACAGGAAAAACAGATTTATCGTTGGGGTCATATGAGCATGTTAAATATGTACCTGTAGTATCAACATAACTTAAAATATTATTGGTGTTCTGGTCAATATAGGTACCGAACTCCGAGATTAAGGTATCTCCCATCATTGAAACACCTGGTAGATTAAGAGTTAGATTAATAATTCTTGATTGACTAGGATATAAGTTGTTATAGTTCCATGATAAGAAGGAATAATGGGCATTTAACGTATCATATACAAGGCTATCTGGATAAGGGACTGAAGAAATAAATTCAAAAGAATCAGGTAATATAAGGAAAACCTTTCCTGAACAAATTTCAGTTCCTGTATTTTGATAAGCAATCCAGCTAGGTATATTCACACCACAATGAGATCCGAAAGTAATAAAATCTGCAATTACTTTTGAAGTATCAACATTAGACTCAAATCCAAAATTATTATCAGTAGAAACAGGGTTAAATAAACTAGTACTTACTCCAATTGTATCTGAGGTTGATAGAGTCCAAAAATTTAATCCTGTAGTAGGTTTTTCAACAATATAATTATTAAAAGGAGCCCTAAATTGATACTTTCCAGAAGCTCCAGTCATAGTCATACTACTATCTGGCAACAATATCACCATTTCCCCAAAAAGTCCATAATCTAAAGAGTCTTTTATACCATTGACATTAACATCATCAAAAATATACCCTGAAATTCTACTATTCATTTCATTTAAAACATTGTGTTTCAGAATACCTTTATCTGTACATACGTATATATTCCCATCATAATCAACCTCCAAATTATTTATAAAATTACTATTAACAGGATGGACTCCAGAATTATATATTTCCCATGTATTTACCCCATCAAATTTTTGTAATCCAGTAATGACCCCTATTGATTGAAGATACTTTGTTCCTATCCAAATATTATCATATTTATCAACCCTTAATCCATGAGATAGATCAAATTGAGCATACCATGGACCATTATTAATATGGGTATACCAATTCACCCCATCGAATTCAATAATTCCATTAAAATTACCAGTCACCCATATTTTTCCACCTGAATCTTCACAAATACCATGAGTTATATTTGTTGTTATGTTAGAGTTTGAGGTGTTATAATTAGTCCAATTATTTATGCCATCAAATATGGAGATACCATAATTTGTTGCAATTGCGATATTACCATTTTGTTGAATAAAAAATGCCGAAATCTGATTAGATGAAATTCCTGAATTTGAGGTATTAAAGGTTTGAAACAAAATCCCATCGTATTTTATTAAGCCTAAATAGTCATGAGATAACCAGATATTTCCATTATTATCAGCAGCCATATCATTAAACAAAGTGTTGCTTGGAAGTCCAGGTATATTATTCCAGTTTGTTCCATCAAATTGATATAACCCAAAGCCAGATATCCAACACCATATATTACCTATAGAATCTGAACAAATTAACTCAACATCATTAGACACTAATAAACCATTACTTTTATTGTATATTACTACATTGTTACTAGAATCGATTCTGGCAATTCCATTTGAAGTAGCTACCCACTTTTGATGATTCACCACAGTAATATCTTTTGATTTTTCTCCAGGAACTGAGTTGCTAGAAGTGTAGCCTGTCATGCTAAATGGGTTGGTAAAACTTACCAATTCGTTTAAGGATCCTACCAATACTTTACCAGTTTTGAGATTACAGTGTAGTGAGTAATTGTAATTGCTGTGAAGATTCGTGTTACTCGTAGTATAATTCGTTAATGTCGATCCGTTTGTCTTTTTTATTCCCCCATTTGTTGCTAAATATATATACCCGTTGGTTCCAACTTCTAAGTCATTTATCCTATCGGAATTGGTATAGGTTGTCCATGTACTTCCATCAAATTTTGCATAATTATATATGTCGCTAGCCCATAAATTACCCAAGGAATCAAAAGCAATATGCTGTAGCGTACTATCGGGCATATTAATGGTGTTAAAGGGGGTGTGTTGGGTCCAGTTTGTTCCGTCATACTGCCAAACCCCAGCATTTGAGGTAATCCAAACACTACTATCTGGACTCAGCGCCATGTGGTTGGTCCAATTTGAATAGGATAACGTAAATTGCTGAAAGCTCACCCCATCGAACATATACGCAAAATTATAATCTCTCACCCAGATGTTGTTGTCATAATCAACTAAAATATCAGAATTAAAATAGTTAGGCAATATAGTATTGGTTTGGTCGTACATGGTCCAATTTACTCCATCATACATAAATATGGCGGTGTTTTGCTTAATCCAGATGTTACCAATTCGATCAACAGCTACATTTACAATTTGTTCAACGGTAAGAGGGGAATTTTTAAAATTAAAATATTCCCAATTACCTAAAGTATCCAGTTTAGCCAATCCAGAACCCGTAGCTAACCATGTATTTCCAACAGAATCAATTTCTATATCCCAAATTTGAGTGCCAGTTAACCCGTTGTGAACTTCCTTACATGACCAATCTTCAAAACAATAGTTTAAAGTGTCGTTTTGCCAAAAACGTAAAGGATAACTACAGTTTGGGTCTTTATAATAAGTAGTGTATTTACCCATATCCCATGTTTCAAATTCTGGTACTTGGCTTTTTATTATGCTACAATAGAATATAGCTGCAAATATTATTATTATCTTGATGGTAACTTTTCTTATATTCATAATAGTTTATTTAATTTTCAATTTTAGCTAGCTTTAAAACTCAACTTTTTTCAAAGTAGTGAAATGTTTGCTAACTTATATATATGTATACCTTTAGTATATATGTCTAACATAATGGTGTTGTATATATACACCATTTAGGTGTACTTATATTTCCCCCCAAACATACAAAAAATACTTTATAAATCAACTAGTTGTTAGTGTTTTGTATTTCT
>CAYUEO010000088.1:0-4252 GCA_964443755.1 uncultured Gammaproteobacteria bacterium
CAGGTTGGGTTATTTTTATTATGCGGAGAAGGAGGGATTCGAACCCTCGATAGGGGAATTAACCCCTATAACAGGTTAGCAACCTGCCGCTTTCAGCCACTCAGCCACCTCTCCTTTGACAGGTTCTTAACTATACCTGTTTCTTATTTTTATGTTATAATTACTATATAAAATCTAACTTGCCTTGTCAAACAAAGCGCAAATTTTAACTTTTTAAAGTCTAATTGAATTAATAAGACTAACAAATTATATGGCAGATAATCTTCCTCAATATATTCGCTGGGAAATTCCTGAATATCATAAACAAGAACGAGGGCGTAACTGGTATATTATAACATCCGTCATCGCCTTGCTGTTATTATTTTTTTGTTTTTTTGCTTTTCGGGATTGGCGCTTAGTTTTCTTAGGTCTCAGCTCTAATTTTTTATTTGCTCTAATTATTATCATTACCGCAATGGTTATGATAGTAAAGGAAAACCAGAAGCCACACCTCATAAAAGTAGAACTTGGTCCGGAAGGAGTTAAGGCAGGGCCAATGTTCTTCGATTATGATCAATTTAAACACTTTTCTGTACTTTATAAGCCAAAACAAAGCGTTAAAAACTTGTACTTAGAATATAAAAATGGTATCCGTCCTAGACTGTCTATTCCCTTGCGCCGATTAGATGCCCTGACGGTCAGAAATTTTCTAATTAAATATCTCGACGAAGACTTAGATAGAACCGATCCGCCTTTATCCGAGCAGTTGACGAAACTCCTAAAACTATAATAAGATAGGGTAGTTAGCCTTCGTCGTTCAACGGATAGGACGCAAGATTGCGGATCTTGAAATCCAGGTTCGATTCCTGGCGAGGGCACATTGTTATGATACATCTCGGCTCACCAATAACTGATTTGCATCGCGTAGGAAAAGCCACCGCTTCCCTGCTAAAAAAGCTAGGTCTGGATACCGTCCAAGACCTGCTTTTTTATTTACCATTTCGTTATGATGATTTCAGTCAATCATCAAAAATAGATGATCTTCTGCCGGGTATGGTTACAAATATTACCGGTAGTATTGAGCTCATTAGTAATAAAAAAAGTCCTCGTCGTCGTTTAAGTATTACTGAAGCGCTTATTTCTGATGAAAGCGGAACTATTAAAGCTATCTGGTTTAATCAGCCATTTCTGACAAAAAGTTTTCAGGTTGGAGAACAAGTTTCTGTAGCTGGCCGCGTTACGGAGAGCTATGGTCAACTAAGTTTTGTATCTCCAGTAATTGAAAAAATTCGTTCCACAGAAACTATCCATACCTCAGGTCTAATTCCAAATTATCACCTCACAGCCAGTCTGCCTCAAAAACAACTTAGACTGCTCATAAAAGAATCTCTCCATCTTGTCGCTGATATTAAAGACTGGCTGCCTCAAGAAATTAGAGAGAGACTTAATTTAATTAGTCTGGCCAGTGCTCTTAAAAAAATCCATTCTCCAAAAAACTATTCAGAAATTAATAGTGGCCAAAAACGCTTAGCCTTTACCGAACTTTTCTTAAGACAAATAAAATCTCAGATGATTAAGCGAGAACTGAGCACTCGGCAAGCATTTCCTCTTAAATTTATAGAATCTGAAACAAAAAATTTTGTTGCTAGCTTACCTTTTAAACTAACTGATGCGCAAAGAAAATCCGCCTGGGAAATACTCCAGGATATTTCCCGATCAACACCCATGAGTCGCTTGCTGGCCGGAGATGTTGGTAGCGGTAAAACGATTGTAATAATTATGGCTATGCTTAATGCTGTAAAAAACGGTAAACAAGCAGCCTTAATGGCGCCCACTGAAATTTTAGCCCAACAACACTACCAAACAGTCACTAATTTTCTAGCTGGATACAATTTAAAAATTTCCCTTCTCACCAGATCCACTAAGCTGTCTGACAAACGTCAAGCTAGCGAAGCTCAAATAGTGATTGGTACTCACGCTATAATCCAAGAAAAAATATCCTTACCAAATCTAGCTCTAGCCATTATTGATGAGCAACATCGCTTCGGGGTCGTGCAACGAAAAAAAATTCTGGAATTTCAAAATAATCATAACTACACGCCTCACTTTCTCTCTTTAACGGCCACTCCGATTCCCCGTTCTCTTGCTTTAGCGATTTATGGTGATTTAGACCTATCGATTATAGACGAAAAACCCGCCGGACGAAAACCAATAATTACCAAAATCGTTTTAGAAAGCAAGCGTTCTCTCGCTTATGACTTTATTCGTGAAAAAATTAACAGTGGCCAGCAAGCTTTTGTGATTTGTCCTTTAATCGAGGCTTCGGATAAATTAGGGGTCAGGTCCGCTAAAGAAGAATGGGACCACCTGAGTAAAAAGATTTTTCCTGATTTTAAAATTGGGCTCTTACACGGAAAAATGAAGTCCACTGAAAAAGAGAAAATAATGGCTGATTTTCTAAACAATAAACTACAAATATTAGTTTCAACTTCAGTGATTGAGGTTGGGGTTGATGTGCCTAATGCCACTTTAATGTTGGTTGAAGGAGCGGAACGTTTCGGTTTATCTCAACTACATCAATTCCGAGGCCGAGTCGGACGTAGTGATAAACAATCTTACTGCCTACTCTTCCCCACCAAAGAAATTATAGATAATGACAAGACCCTAACTAGACTAGAGGCCCTAACAAGTCACCAAGACGGCTTGGAACTAGCAAAAATCGATCTTAAATTGCGCGGCTCCGGAGAATTATATGGCACTGGCCAGAGTGGTTTTCCAGAAATTCAAATAGCTTCGCTCTTTGATTATGCTCAAATTAAAAAAGCCCAAGCTGAGGCCGCTAAACTTATTTCTAGTGACCCCGATTTATCTTCTCATCCAATTATCAAGGCTAAGTTAGGCGAATGGGAAAAGGCAATCCACTTAGAATAACCCTCAACTTCTCCAAAATAAAAAAGCCTGCGATATTTAAATTGCAGACTTTATGGATTTATTTAATGTTCTCGGTTAACCGATCGAACATTATTTCAATCCTTTTTAGAAGATTTCGCCAAAACTCTCGGCCATCTTCTCTGATAGCCTTAAATATTAACAATCCTGAAAAGAAGATTAGTATAGAAAGTGTTTTTGGTTCAGAGACTAGTAATAAGAAGTCTCCTTTAAAGTTACTTTCTGCCCCCATATAGAGAGCTACAGCAAATATTGCCATCACTAGGACGGCAGATGAAAATGCTGATGCTAAAAAAACCACTGACAAAAAAAATTTTCTCGTTTCCATTTGGCATTCCTTTTATTTTGTTTAGTTTGTTGGATTTAACGCCAGCTACCTCACAGAAAGCATTAAGTCAAACAAACTAAACCTTTTCAAAGAACTCAATGCAAGTATACCACTTTTAAATAATGTTGTCAATAGTAGTCTTTATTCCCTAATCGCTACCTATGTTACTGTTTGACAATCTTTTGATTATATTATAGTATTTTTTTATCACTAATTCATTAACAAAATAGCGATTATTCGCTAAAAAGCCCTAATAGGCGAAGGAGCAAGCATGCAGAAAAATGAAGCACTTACGGGTCTATTAAACGGATCTGAGGTAAAAATTATTGGTGGTTACCACCAAGTAAAGAAAGGCTACCTTGTTGGCATTGAAACTAAGCAGCAAGAGCAAAAAACTATTTCTTTCACTGACTTAGTTTTTGAATCTCAACAAGATCAAGCAGAAAAATTTGAAAAAATTTTTGGCCTTAGTCCGGAAGATGCTTCTATAAGGGGGCACAAAAAAGGTGTCCCAGAGGTAAACATATTCTTCCATATTACTTCTCTAGAAACAGAGGATTTATCTTATAATATGGAGTTTGATGGAGATCGACTCAAGGTCGCTTCTCTATAATTTAACAAAAGGCGAGCCAATTTAGGCCGCCTTTTTTATTATTAGTTTGGCTTCCCTGCTAGCCCATTGACCTAAAGTTAACTAATGCGCTATTGTAGAATAATCGTCAATTTTCTTTAACAAGGAGCACAAATGCAACAAGACACAATAGCAGTTTATGAGGGGCATCAAGTAAAAATTACTAACGGGTGCGTCAACCGATATGCAGGTCACCAGTTTAAAGTAGCTATTATCAGTAAAAAAAGGATAAGGCCATTATCTGAGCCTGTGTCTGTTTGGGAACTTATATATGACAGCAAGGCTAGTGCTGATAAAATATTTTTATCTGCTTTCGGAATAACAGCTGATGAGGCTTTTAAAATTGACTTTGCAAAAAACAAAAA
>CAYUEO010000089.1:0-4211 GCA_964443755.1 uncultured Gammaproteobacteria bacterium
GATATTGCTACTTATTTTGGCACAGCATTATTGAATTATGGAACAATTAAACATCCTGCTATTTATAGCTCTTATAAACGATCAGGCACATCAACTCAATTTAATTTTCATAAAACAGGTATAGAAAGTGGCTATGAAAATAAATCATGCTACATTATGAATTTTAGAAACTTTGAGTTGGTTCGGGTTTACTAAACCAAGGAATTAGATTTCGCTTTTCAACAAAATTCTCATAATTTCTTTTGGGTCAATAATTTTCAATACTAATCCTAGTATAAAAGAAAATAGTAGGGATATTCCTATTTGTAAAATGAGTCCATCCATTAGTTTTGCTATCCAATAAAGAGTGAAAAATAAGGCTGTCAAAAATATAATCATCCTAAAAATGAAGAAATAATTGATAGTAAAAGAGAATATTTTTTTGGAAAGATAAAGTTGCCCAATGATAATAATACATTGTGTAATTAAGCTAGCATAAGCCGCTCCTAATGCTTTATATTCTGGAATTAAAAAACCATTTAGTCCGATATTAATAAGTACACCAATTAATGCAATTTTATTGAGGGAAGCTAAACTTCCATTGGCAGTAAGTAGTGTTCCGAAAATATAAGAAGTAGCAATAAACACAAAGCAAAACATTAAAACCACAACCACTTTTGATGATGAGTCGGTATCGAAATGATACAATAAATTCATTATTTTTTCTGAAAAATTAAATGTGATTGCAGCAATGGTAATTGCCATCAAAAAAATTAAACTAAAAGACAATTTAACCAATGGAGCAAGGTCTTGTTTTTCTTTAATAAGATAAGCAAACATAGGTAAAAGTAAGCCAGCAAAGAGTACACCTATTTGATTAAAAGCATCCATTAATCGATATGCTTGAGCATAAATAGAAACTTCTTTTTCTCCGTCATCCAACATAAAATCAAGCATAACAGCATCAATGCGATAGTAAAATACCATGGTCAGTATAAGTAATGCATAAGGAAAAGTTTGGCGAATAATTTTTTTCAGAAATGGAATATCAATTTTTAGTGTAAAATGAGCCGATTTAGCCCAAACAATTGCAAAAACAATTAGTGCTGTTATAAGATAAGCCAATGTTTGAGCGTAAATAAAATGAAGAATAGTGAATGAAAACGAGAAAAAATTTCCCCAAAGCAATAAAGAACAAAAAAGTATCATGAGGGATTTATCCAACACAGATAGCAAACTATCTAATCGAAAGAGTTGGAGTGCTGTGATGTTTGAACGCAAATATTGAACAAATGAAATTAAAAATTGATTGAAAGAGAGGAAAAGCAGCACATAAAATCGCTCTGAATCATATCCTAAAACGAACCCAACCACAAGCGTAATAATTAAATAAACAAGGAATAAAAGACCTTTAAAAATGGTTATTCCAGAGAAATATTCAGAAAGTAAATGATTGTTTTGGGCAATGTTTCGATTGTTAAAATTGGTAATTCCTAAATCCAACACAATGTTGAATAATAAGGAGAAATTAAAAAGAGCGAAATACATTCCATAATCAAGCGGAAGCATATTTTGAACAGTACGATCTATACCAAATATCCAAAAGGGCTTAATTAAAAAATTAAGTAGGAGTAATAATGCTAAATTGGCAACAAATTTTTTTTGCACTTTTCAATTGATTTGCAACAAAAATAACTTATTTGATGCAATATTATTACTTTCGTGTTAGAATGTGTGAATGTGTGAATGTGTGAATGACTAATGACCAATTACCAATTAGCTTTAAAAATAATTTAATTTAATTGAAAATAGCTGTAAATACCCGATTACTTATCAAAGATAAAATGGATGGCATTGGTTTGTTTACCTTTGAAATGCTGAACATTATTACAAAACAGCATCCTGAAATTAATTTTTATTTTATTTTTGATAGAAAACCTAGTACTGATTTTATTTTTGGAGATAATGTGCAGCCTGTTGTACTTTGGCCCAAAACACGACATATTTATTTGTTTCCTTTTTGGTATCAAATAATATTGAAAAAAGCGTTGAGAAGATTAAATCCTGATGTTTTTGTGGCAACTGATGGGATGTTTCCATTAAGGAGTAACATCAATACGTTAGCCGTAATACATGACTTAAATTTTGAGCATTATCCTGAAACACTTCCCAAAAATGTGTTGAATTATTACCTGAAATATTTTCCTCAATTTGCAAAAAAAGCAACTCGAATTGCTACTGTATCGGAATTCTCTAAAAATGATATTGTGAATACTTACCATATCAAAGAAGATAAAATTGATGTGGTATATAATGGTGCAAATAGTAAGTTTCAGCCTATTTCAGACAATGAAAAAAGCAATGTTAAAGCAAAATTTACGAATAATCAAAATTATTTTTTATTTGTAGGCACATTACATCCTCGTAAAAATATTCTTCGTTTATTAATGGCGTTTAATCAATTTAAGAAAGTTACAAAATCAAAAATGAAGTTAGTGTTGGCTGGAAAAAAAATGTGGTGGACAACTGAAATCAACGCTTTTTTTGAACAAATGGAAGCCAAAAGTGATGTTGTTTTTACAGGAAGATTGAGCGAACAAGAATTGATAAAAATTACCGCTGCTGCTTATGCAATAACTTATGTTCCTATTTTTGAAGGATTTGGAATTCCATTGGTAGAAGCCATGCAATGTGGAGTTCCAGTAATTACCTCCAATGTTACTTCTATGCCCGAAGTAGTGGAAGATGCTGGACTGTTAGTAAACCCTTTTTCAGAAGAGGAAATTGCTAATGCAATGATTCGATTAGCTGCTGATGAAAATTTAAGAAAAGAACTAATGTTGAAAAGCATTCAACAAGCCACTAAATTTAGTTGGGAAATATCGGCTCAGTTATTAATGGATGCTATTATGGAGTCGGGGTATTAAAATTCAAACTTATAAATACAATTATCAACTGTTGGATAGCTCGCTCTCACATCAATATCATTCGCTAAATCACTAATTAAGGATAATCCTAAGGTGTTTAATTTAAGTTTTTCATTAAAATCAAAACATTTTCCTGAATTTGAAATACTTAAAATAGTATTGTTTCCATTTTTCCTCAATTTAACTTCAACAAAATAAGTTGGAGATGTAATTTCACCATGTTTGATACAATTGAGCAATATCTCAGTTACAATTAACCCTAAATGTAATGCTATTCTAGAAGTTAATTTCAATTCAAGATAATCGATAGAAACCTTCATTTTTAAAACAGCAAATGACTGTTGAGATTCATTGGTTATTTCTTTTATGTATGCACTCAAATTAACAGAAGTATAATTTTTAGTTTGATGAAGTAAATCATGTATTTTGAGCATCGCTATTACACGTTGTTCAAATTCTTTGAGTACTTCATTCTCTTTGGAGCCTTCATTTTTGTTTTTTGCCAAATGAAGCAGGCTGATAAGAATGGAAAAATTATTTTTAACACGATGATTAATTTCTTTGATTAACAAGTCTTTTTCCTTTAAACTTTCTTCGAGTAAATGGTTTACTTTTCTGCGTTGACGAGCTTCTAAACTAGAAGTTAATATTATGCCTAAACTCATTGCAAATGTTTGTTCTTCGTTAGAAAATTCACGCTCAATCTCTCCTGTTTTTTCTAAACATAAAACACCTATTAACTCACCATCAATACGCAATGGAATATACATTAATGAAATGATGTTGTTGGGAATAGAATAGCTTTCGTTAAATTCCTTTGTGTATTTATGCGAACGAATATTGGGAATTAATAAAATTTTATTTTGACGTAAGGCACTAAAATAATTTGGACAGTCAGATTTGTAAATAATTGTATTTTTGGAAAATTCATCTTTGTTTTTATCATATTCGCCAAAGGAAACAATTGCTGTATGGTTAGCATTAAACAGCCATGCATTGCATCTTTCAATTTCTAATAAATGCGTAATTCTTTTTGCACAAGCTTCTATTAAGACATCAATATCATCTCTTTTTAAGCAGTGAATTGAGGAAGCACTATCTAACTCTTCTAATAAATTAATCGAATTTGGTATCATATAATTTTTTATTAAAAAGCTAATTTACAAATTTATACTATAAGTAATGATTTTTTAACGACAAATCTTTGTTTTTTGTTGTTTAGTTTCTTATTTGCATGCAAAAATGTATTAAAGGTCACTATTTCTGAAAATAATATTATACTCAAATCACTTAGCTTTTCGGGTA
>CAYUEO010000090.1:0-1609 GCA_964443755.1 uncultured Gammaproteobacteria bacterium
ATCAAATCCTTTTCTGTTAAATTATTATTACCCGATTTTTCTTTTGCCAACTGCAAAGCTTCTTCTTTGGTTTTGGCGACTACAAAATCTTTTTGCTCATTGTAATAAAAAGCCGGAATTTGCTGTCCCCACCACAATTGACGAGAAATAGGCCAATCTCTAATATTTTCTAACCAATGTTGATACACATTTTTAAACTTAGCCGGAAACAACTGAATATCATCATTCATTACGTGTTTTAACGCTGGCTTTACCATTTCATCCATCTTCACAAACCATTGCAAAGATAATTTTGGTTCTACCACTGTATCAGGATTTCTTTCTGAATAACCCACATTATTAGTAATTTGCTCTGTTTTTTCCAATAAGCCTAGCTCTTGCAAAAAAGCAGCTGCTTTTTTACGGACTACAAATCGATCTTCGCCAACAAAAATTCCTGCGACTTCACTTATGGTTCCATCATCATTAAAGGTATCTATCACCTCCAATCCATGCCTTAATCCGATTTCATAATCGTTTGTATCATGAGCAGGAGTAACTTTTAACATTCCTGTACCAAATTCTCTGTCAATATAATCATCACAAATAATAGGAACTTCTCGGTTTACCATAGGAACGATTACTTTCTTTCCATGTAAATGAAAATATCGTTCGTCTTTTGGATGTACACAAATAGCTACATCACCCATAATCGTTTCTGGACGAGTAGTAGCAACGGTTACATAACCTTCTTCGCCAACAATTTTATACTTTACATAATATAAGTTAGAATTTACTTCCTTACGGATAACCTCTTCGTTAGAAAGCGTTGTTTGAGCTTTTGGATCCCAGTTTACTATCTTCCAATCTTTATAAACATAACCTTTATTGTATAGCTCCACAAATGACTGAATAACTGCATCAGACAGTTTCGGCTCCATGGTAAAACGTGTTCTCTTCCAATCGCAACTTGCACCTAAACGTTTTAGTTGGTCTAAGATGATGCCTCCGTATTTTTCTTTCCACTCAAAAGCGTGTTCCAAAAACTTTTCTCTGCCGATGTCCCTTTTATTAATTCCTTGTTCTCTCAACAGGTTTACTACTTTGGTTTCTGTAGCAATGGAAGCATGATCGGTACCAGGCACCCAACAAGCATTATAACCCAACATTCTAGCTCTACGAATTAATACATCCTGAATGGTATTGTTAAGCATGTGCCCCATGTGTAAAACTCCGGTTACGTTTGGCGGAGGAATTACTATGGTATATGGCTCTCTTTCATCGGGTACTGAACTGAAAAAATCGTTTTTCATCCAGTAGTCGTACCATTTCTTTTCAATGTCTGTAGGATTGTATTTATTGTTGATGCTCATTAATAAAAAAATTAAAAATTGAGCCGTAAAATTACGCTAAAGAATAACAACAGCAAAGCGGATTATTTGAGAAATGAAAAATAAATTATTATATTTTTAAGTATTGTAGTTTCTCGGTGCGTCATTCCTTTACTTTGTCATTTCGAGCAAAATTTTACGAGTTGAGGAACGAAACTCAGAAAAATGAAGTTGAGAAATCTTGTTGGTTAGGAAATGAGATTTTAAATTGAAGATATAGGTCAATAAATAAGAAGATT
>CAYUEO010000090.1:1709-4190 GCA_964443755.1 uncultured Gammaproteobacteria bacterium
TTGGTTAGGAAATGAGATTTTAAATTGAAGATATAGGTCAATAAATAAGAAGATTGCTCGACTTCGTTTTTCTGTGCTGTTTTACAACAACACGAAAAACATTGCTCGAAATGACACCACTAAAAAAGTTCCAAAATAAAATAGATTCCTGTTTTTGCTATGCTGCTATATTTACTTATTTGATACTAGGTGGATTATTTTTTATATTTTTGGAGAGAATAATTATTTAATGAAATTCCAAACAAAATAAAAATACATATTGAAAAAAACAATATCAATATTTCTATTTTCAACTTTACTAATAGCTTGCTTTTGGAAAGAATAATTATTTAATAAAATTCCTAACAAAATAAAAAAATACAAACTACATTATGATATGAGAAAAAATTATTTAATTTTTATATTGGTTATACTAATATCATGCAGAGCTCCAAAAATCAACATTTTCAATTCAAATGGTCAAAAACATGGAATTTGGGTAGAGTTGTATGATTGTAATGGCTCCATAAAAGAGTTAACAAAATACAAAAAAGGTATTAAAACAGGTTGTTATCGTTCTTTTTATGAAGTAGGGAAAATTGAAACAAAAGGAAAGTACAAGAAAGGTAAAGAAGTCGGGGTTTGGAAATTATGGGATGTTGATGGCGTGTTATTAAGAAAATGGGGGATTAGAAATGATACCGTAATAAGAGGAAGAATAAGACAACCAGCTAAAATATAAGGTAGTGTTAAAATCTAATTTACAAAACTAACGGTTACTATTTATCAGTTTTTTTAAATATGAAAAAGAACAAAATATATACTTTTGAACTAGCTTCTAGAGAAGATACTATAACAGGGATGATAATTGATTATTCTCAAGAATGGATATTTATTAAGTATATTCCTGATAATTTTTTTCGTACCTCAAAAATTTCAGGAATGACGTTGTAGGGCGGTTTGTGCTGATGTGTTTTCTATTTAGCATTGCTCTCATTCTGTGTGTCATTCTCGCGAAGGCGGGAATCTCATATTAAACCACACAGAATAGTGTCTATAAGAAATGTTTTCAAAATAAAAAGTATCTTTGTTAGATGTTAGATGAATTTTAAAACTTTTAGCATTGAACTCAATTCTTAAAGTTTATGAAAAAACAGTTACTCACATTAATTACATTGATTTTAATTCTTCTGACAGCTTGCGAAAATGAATGTCAAGTTGTTAAAGAGGTTCATAAGAATGGGCAAGAAAGGGAAGTTTTTATTTACCCTAATTGCAATGATACTACTTATTATCTTCGTAAGTGTTTTTATGAAAATGGACTCATCTCTAGTGAAGGTTATTTTAAAAATGGTATTAAGATTGGAAAATTTACATCATGGGCGAGTAATGGAAATAAGACTGCTGACTGGGAAGTTGTTGATGGTGAAGAACATGGATTTATTCAATGCTGGTATGACAACGGTATAAAAAAGAGAGAATTAACTGTTAACAAAGGAATTAAAGATGGTCTTTATAAAAATTGGAAAGAAGATGGTAGTCTTAGTGTTGAAGGAAATTATAAAAATGGAAAAAAGGAAGGTAAGTGGAAAGTCTGGTGGGAAGACGGTAGTTGGCGTATTTTAAACTACAAAAATGACACTCTTTGGGGATTTACCTACGAGTACTTAATTGATTCTTTAGAAATAACTCAAGTTATAGGACAATATGAAAATGGACTAGAGACAGGATTATGGAAGTGGTTTGATAAAGATAGTGTGTTATATGAATCGGTAGTTTACGAAAATGGAGTTATCAACGGAGATTATTTAAAGTACTATCCTGATGGAACACTTAAAGAAAAAGTAAGTAAAAGTGAAAATGATAAGTAAAATAAATTTTAAAATAATACTTTTTTTTTACCCTAACCTTTTCGTTTGCAGTGAGAGTTGAAGAGTTGCTAACAACGAACTAATAATCTTTCATAAAGAGGAAAAAATCACTCCTCTGATGTTATATTCTCGCTGCTATCGCAACTTCGAACAACATCTTTCTCCTCTCAAGAGGAGAAAAGTCAAATTAATCGAGATTCTAGATAATTTTCTTCACACCTCAAAGATGTGAAAATGAAAATTAAAAAATTGTTGTAATAGCTATTTTATCCAATAAGCATTGTACCTTTGTACTGTACAAAAACAACTAAAATCATGAGTAAATTTTCTTACGAAATAAAAGCAGGTAAAGGTATTAACACTATCATTTTTGGCTGCAAAAGAGAGCTATTAAAACGAACCTTAGGTGAACCCACAGAAAAAGAAATATACAACGCTACTGAAGAGGAAGATTACCAAACAGAAGATTGGCATTATGATGAATTAGAAACTTCTTTTTCTTTTGATGAAGAAGATGGATGGCGTTTAACCACTATTGCTACTAGCTCTCCTGAAGCAACTATTAAAGGTAAAAAACTAATCGGTTTATCTGTTGATGAGGTTTTAGCTGAAACTGAAAACTTAAATTTAG
>CAYUEO010000091.1:0-3310 GCA_964443755.1 uncultured Gammaproteobacteria bacterium
AACCCACAAGCCTGTTGGCACAACATTTTAAGTGTTGCGTGTATACCAATTCCACCACTGGACCTACCTGGATTTGTGGAGATGATGGGAGTTGAACCCATGTCCAACCGGTTTCCCGAAATACATTTACAAGAATAGCGCGGTTTATTTTTCTAACATCAGCCATCTAAAACCTCGCAAAAAGCGACTGACGCGATCCTTCAATTTTCTTGATATCTACTCGAAAGAAAAGCAGATGATCCAGCCTCATAATTATGACACCGGCTGTAAGCTATGAGACATTACTCAAGCCGATGGCTGTCGCTATTTATTAAGCGACAACAGGAGCGTAACTAGGAGTTAACCAAGTAAACGCTGTAGCCGTTTTGGCAGTTGTGTTTGTTTAACCGGTTTAGCGTGGCGGCTAAGCACGTCTTGAATACTTCGAAAAAGGTCCGGCTGTCGATGCCTGGCATCCCCTTTTTCTCTTTTTTTCTAAAACTAACCTCTTTTTGTCAAAGATCTTAAACGTCTATCAACTTCCCGACGCTTAATTGTCTCTCTTTTATCGTACTTTTTTTTGCCGCGAGCTACGGCAAACTCCAGCTTCAAAAAGCTATGGTTAGTATATATTTTGAGTGGGATTAGTGTCAAGCCCTCGACCTGTTTCTTGCCTAATAAATGGGATATTTCCTGACGCTTAAGAAGGAGCTTTCTCTCTCTTCGCTGGTCGTAACCCGGCATTGGTCCAGCGTTTTTATAAGGAGTAATTTGGCAATTAATTAAATAGAGTTCTGTTTTATTATTCTTAGTCCGGGGTGAAATAAAACTACCCTTAATACTAACCTGTCCCGCTTTCACGGCTTTTACTTCGTGGCCATATAATACTAAACCCGCCTCATATTTATCAAGGATTTCATAATCAAAAGTTGCTTTTTTATTTACTGCCAGAGCGGACATAATTCCATTCCCTTAACTTATTTATCACCTTCTCATTACTTAACACGTTTCTCAGATAACTATCGTAACCCGGCTCATCAAGCATTTTCAAAACATCTTTATTACCGGCATACTGAACCTTGAGGGCTTCTTTTTTATTTTTTATTTCATCGTCTGTTACGTCAATTTTTTCAACTTTAGCTAATTCTCTAATTGCTAAAGCGCTCTTCACTCTCTTTACAGCATTAGGCGCAAAATCTAACATCAAGGAGTTGTGATCTTTCTTAATGTGTTGCAAATAATCTTCAAACTTTCCCCCTTGTCTAACAATGCTTTGCTCTAATTCACTGACCATATTCTTTGCCTCACTATCAATTAAAATATCTGGTATATCACTAAATTTAGCATCTTTAATTATCTTTTCCAGCATCTCAGCTTCATATTTACTCTCAGCTTTATGTTTCTTTTCGTGCAGTAAATTTTCCTTAAAAGTTTTCTTAAGTTCATCTAAGCTCTTCATGCCAAAATGAGAAGCAAACTCATCGTTCATCTCATGGATATCTCTGGAAAAAACTTCTTTAATAGTTACTTTAAATTCAACATTCTGACCAGCTAAATTTTTCTGATGATGATCTTTGGGATAATCTAAAGTAAACTCTAAAACATCATCCTTTTTTGCTCCAATAATTTTTTTGTCAAAACCAACAACAAAATATTCCTTGCCTAAAATAATTGTTAAGTCTTTGTGTTGACCATTTTCAATCGGTACTTTCTTTAAAAAAATATTTACATCAGCTACAACCTTATCTTTATCTTCAATCGGCCGATCAACTGCTACTTCGTGAGCTCTCATTTCTCTAAGCTCTAACATAGCCTTGTCTAACTCTTCATCGCTAACGGTCGGCTCGGCTGCGTTAATATTTAACTCTTTATACTTACCTAAAGTTATTTCCGGCAAAATTGATACTATTACTTTATACTCGAAGTCATTGCCTGGAGCTAATTTAGTTATATTTACTTGCGGCTGACCAACTGCTTGCCTCTTAACAGTGTTATTGGTGATCACTTCATCTATGGTTTTACGAACAGCAATATTAGCAGCCTCTTCCAGGATCGTCATTTCGCCAATCTTTTGCTTCAATATTTCTGTAGGAATTTTTCCAGAACGGAAACCTTCAATTTTTACCTGTTCAGATACTTTTTGAGCTCCTTTCTCGATATAAGGATTAAACTCTTCTAAGCTCAACTCAACGGTTAACTCTGCTTGTGATTTTGGCAATTCTTTCCTTGTTACCTTCATATAATCTCTAATTAGTTATTTTAAGCCTGTTACATGAACAGGCTTTTTGAAAAACTTTCTTTATTACGGCCTATATTATAGCATTTTTTCGATAAAAATCAAGAATATAAAAGAGGCGCCATATTTGGTGCCTCATTAAATTTTTTAGCCCCTTTTTATTATTTCGGAAAGAGCTGCCGTTACTTTTTTAAACTGAGGACTAGCGGGCTTAAGTTTAAATCCTTGAATTATGAGTTCTGAAATAAGATGAAACCCCGTGTCCCACGGACCATTAAAAATTTTCTCACTATTTTTATTAACTTCTTTGTAAATATTTACTGTATTGTCTTTGTTAAAATCAAAGGTAAAAATAATTTTTTTACTTTTTAAATTAATTGATCCGCTAATAAAAACCCCTTCTTCTAATGCAGGACTATCTGTTAGTTTTACCTCAGGCAATAATTTTAGAGATTTTTCGTAAAAAAGACACTCCTCATATTTGCTTTTATTTAGCCTTGATAAAACCGGACTACCTCCTATTAAAAAGTTGGTGATACCGTCTACTGGTTTTTCCATTTTGGCTCCTTGATTTTTTAATGTTCAAATAATTAACATATAACAATACCCTATTTTATTAATCTTGTAAAGACAAACAAAAAAGCGCCCCAAATATTCGGAGCGCTTTTTTTGTAAAAATTTACTAGAGAAGCAATAAACCAACTATCAACAAAGCTACAATATTCAACACCTTGATCATCGGATTGATAGCTGGACCAGCCGTGTCCTTATAAGGATCGCCAACCGTATCTCCCGTAACAGCGGCTTTATGAGCATCTGAACCTTTACCGCCAAAGTTACCAGACTCAATATATTTCTTAGCATTATCCCAAGCTCCGCCGCCAGAAGTCATTGATATTGCTACGAAAATTCCGGTTATTATTGAACCTACCAACAAGCCGCCAAGAGCCTCTAGTCCGCGACCTGGACCGAAAAGATTAAAACCAAAACCTACAATAATAGGCGCTACTACAGGAATAAGCGCTGGAATGATCATTTCTTTTAAAGCCGCTTTAGTAACAATATCTACCGTTCGACCGTAGTCTGGTTTTTCGG
>CAYUEO010000091.1:3320-4183 GCA_964443755.1 uncultured Gammaproteobacteria bacterium
TATTAGTCATAATACCTGGCTTTTCCTTAAACTGAGCTCTAACATCTTCAACTACTGATCCAGCTGCTCTACCAACAGCTTTCATGGCCATGGCCCCAAAAAGATATGGCAAAAGTCCACCCAGGAAAAGTCCGGCTAGAACGTAAGGATTATTGATTAAAAACTGAAAGTTATCTGGAAGCGAATGGGTAAAGTCAGCGAACAGAACAAGGGCGGCCAAAGCGGCAGAACCAATCGCATAACCTTTAGTAACAGCTTTGGTAGTATTACCAACCGCATCGAGAGGGTCAGTAACATTACGAACATCTTCCCC
Organism: uncultured Gammaproteobacteria bacterium; assembly: GCA_964443755.1. Taxonomy (GTDB): domain Bacteria; phylum Patescibacteriota; class Patescibacteriia; order Patescibacteriales; family UBA12465; genus UBA12465. The sequence continues at coordinate 3,634 of CAYUEO010000091.1, forward strand.
TAACTCAGCCATCTCAGCAATTCCTCCGGCATTATCAGTAATTGGACCGTAAGCATCAATAGTCACAATAATACCAGCCATGGAAAGCATAGACATAGCAGCTACCGCCACGCCGTAAAGATCAAAAAGAGAGAAGGCTCCAATAATAGCCGCCACAATCACAATGACCGGTAAAGCTGTTGATTTCATTGAGACCGCTAAGCCAGCAATGACGTTAGTACCGTGACCGGTCAAAGAAGCTTCAGCAATATCCTTAACTGGCTTAAAAGAAGTTGAGGTATAGTATTCAGTAATAACCACTAACAAGCCGGTTACTACTAAACCAATTAAGCTAGCCAAGTAAACTCTTAAGCTATTTTCTGAAGCAATCAAATAATTAGTAATCGGATAAAAAGCAATCGCCGATAAAACACCAGCTGCAATCAAGCCCTTATATAAGGCCTGCATAATATTATTCTTCTTTCCTAGTCGGATAAAAAATATTCCTATGATCGAAGCAATAATTGAAGCGGCTCCTAGAACTAAAGGATAAAGTATCATCCCGGTATCA
>CAYUEO010000092.1:0-4177 GCA_964443755.1 uncultured Gammaproteobacteria bacterium
ATTCGCCAATCTTGTCCGGTTCAATAGCTTCATCCATGTATTGCGGGAAGTATTTCTGATAGGCCTCTGTTGCCGTATCTGAGGGAGAAATAGCATTTACTTGGATGTCTTTGTCTTTTAGTTCTTCAGCCAAACCAATGGTTAAATCTTCAATCGCTTTCTTGGAAACAAAGTATGGCAACCAACCTTTGGCGCCATTTTCAAACGTTCCAGAGATATTGATTATTTTACCGCCTCTAGGCATTAAGGGAATAAAAGCATGAGCCAGCAATGTAGGCGCGGTCAGCCCTACAGCATAAGTATCAAGAATCACTTCTCTGGAAAACGACTCAAAGTTTTTTTCTGCATAAACTTCGTCTTCACCGTGCCAGATACCAGCCACATTGACCAAAATATCTACTTTGTCAGTTCGCTGTTTTATAGAGGCAATCAATGCTTCAAGAGAATCCAACTTGGTAAAATCACCAATAAAAACTTCTGCTTGACCACCATTTTGGGTAATAAGAGTTTTAGTTTTAAGAAGTTTGTCCTGAGTGCGACCAGCCAAAGCAATAAACACACCCTCCTTAGCCAATGCGAGAGCAATCGCTCTACCTATACCAGTTGACGATCCGGTGACGACTGCAAATTTATTTTTCATAGACTACTTGACTGCATTTCTGTTATCTAAAATATTGTGATGGTTTGTGATTCTCAGATAAAAACCGAAAGGATCTTCAATACGGAAATCTCTTAATCCCCATGGTTTTAGTTTTAATTCTTCAACCACCTTGGCGAATTGCTTTACTTCCTCATAATAACTGTCAACATCCTCAACCATCATGACTAACTCAACACCGTACCCACGTTTGGAGTCGTTAGGAAACTGGCTAAAGTATTCATGCTCTAAGATATTTTCGTTTCCTCCCCAGAAGCAAAGAATGTTGTTACCGCGCTTGATAACAAGGTATCCTTTAAACCCCTCTGGTTTGCGTTCCCAAACCACCTCAAAACCCAGTTTCCTATAAAATTCTTTAACTTTTTCAAAATCAGGAACATGGAGTTCTAGTAAGAGATGATTTTGTGCTGGTGGTCCGTATTTTGAATCAATCATTTTAGCCTTGAAATTCTTTATTTTAACTAGCTGTAGTGTAACAAAAGTAATCCTTTCTTACCAGAGAATTATTACTACTTGTTATCACTCCTAAACATAAATCACCACAAAGTTTATTGAGACGAACATAACCTTCCGGCTAGGCTAGACATAGTTAATTCTAAATTTGAATTCTTATGTCACAGCCAAAACCTGCCACTTACCTTACCAGCGACCTTGCTCTCGCTACCACTATCTCCCTTAACTTTCCCATTGAAGATATTGATAGATCAAATCCGCGCAAAGCGGTGTTTGTGTTTCGCCGGTCCCCGGAATTGGAAACTTTAGTTGATTCTTACTTCACCAATCAGCTCAAAGTCGCTCCCCAAATCTTTTTTAACCAACTTCGCGATGTCAAAGCCAGATTGTATGCGGAAAAACGACCATGGTAAGCCAACAACTATTACTCGAGCTGAAGAAAATTATTGAGGAAGACTACGGGATCAAATTGACCTTGGCGGAAGTGATGGAAGTGGCAACTACTTTAGTAGGCTTTGCAGAAACGGCGATGAAGATTGAAGCTAAACCCAACAGTACCTAGCTCAACTTGAGCCTAAGAAGATAATTTAAATGTCAAAACAAAATAAACCACCTGCAGACAATCTCTACCTCCAAATTTGGAGAAACCCTATTTTCAATGATCACTTGCTAGCTCAAATTACCGCTGAACAGTGGCATACATTCACAGCTCTGGCAGTTTTTATGAACAAAAAGGGTGAGTGTTATCCGTCTCAAAGCAAGCTCAAACAATTTCTTGGTTTACATAATGTAGCCAGTGTTAGTCGCCGGATTGCATCACTAGAAAAAGCTCGTTTTAACGGTATGCCTCTCATTACTGTTATTCGAGGCAAGAAAACCAAAAACAAGGGTAAGTTGATCTTTGCCAGTAATAGCTACCTGCTCAATCAAAATATCATCACTATTTTCTCTCCGCATGACACCACCGTCATACGGAAGCATGAACAACTGGAAGATTTAGTGCAACGCAAGGCTAAACTGGCAAATTCGTTGCACATTGATGCAACACGGAAGGACGACAACCTAACTAGAAGAAGTTTTTAACAAAAAATTTAACGAAAACCGCACCGTTTATGAAAAGCAAATCAGTAGCAAAACCAATAGCAGAATTTCCTTATAAGAAAAGTGGGCAGAAGGTGGGCAAAATGAGGGCGGATTTAGAGGAATTTCAGGCTAAACAGGGTGTACAAAAGGTGGGCAGAATTAGGATGGAAGGGGTTCACCGGTGCTTCACTGAAACTTCACCGGATTTTGAGGGTCTTAGCCTGGGAAGGTGTCGGCAAAGTGACGGCAAAATGTCGGTAGTTTTTTACCCTTCATTTGTCCTGTTTCCGCGTATAGCCCAGTATATGCGGAATGTCCTGATTCAATTTGATATTCCCTCGAGTTATCTATATGTTGTTGTGTTACAAAACCTGCCATTATGAAAAGCGTTATATTCTGCCGAGTCTCCAGCAAAGAACAAGAAGAAACGGGCTACTCTCTCCCGGCTCAGGAGAAGTTCCTCAGAGAATATGGAGACAAGCAAGGGTTGGAAGTTAAAAAGGTCTTTGCCATTTCCGAGTCGGCGGCTGGCAAAAGCCAGCGTAAAGTATTTCTCGAAATGATCGGCTACGTTCGCAAGAAAAACATTTGTGCCATCATTGTTGAAACCACGGACCGACTGACCCGCAACTTCTCAGATGTCCCTACCATTGATTTATGGATTACTGAGAGTGAAGAACACCAAATCCACTTAGCCAAAGAAGCTTGCATACTCCACAACTCCTCCCGCTCCCATGAATGGTTTATGTGGCGGGTCAAAGTAGCAACAGCCGAGTACTACGTCCGCCTCCTTTCCGAAAACGTCAAGAAGGGACAAAAAGAAAAACTGGCTCAAGGATGGCTTCCCACCAGACCACCCCTTGGATATAAAACCGTGGGCGAAACTGGTCACAAGATCCACATTATTGATGAAGGCACTTCTAAGCTGGTGGTCAAGATGTTTGAACTATACGCTTCCGGCGATTATTCCATCAAAAAACTGGCCAACACCATGTATCAAGAGGGAATGAGATCTCCCCAGGGTAATAAGCTGGCAGTCAGCCGGACTCACTCCCTGCTGCGCGATCCTTTCTACATGGGTAAAATAAGATGGAATGATGAGATTTACGAAGGCAAACAGGAACCGTTAATCAGCAAAGAGCTATTTGATAAGGTCCAAAAGTTACTCAAAAGCAAAACCACACCCACCTATATGAAACACAGCTACTTATTCAAAGGCTTAATCCGCTGCGTAACCTGCAAAGGCTTGATTACCTGGGAACTCCACCGAGGCCATCGCTATGGCCACTGCAATCATTACAACAAATGTACCCAAAAAACATGGGTCAAAGAACCTGGGACCGAGGAACAGCTCTTAGCTGGTTTTGAGAATTTGAGGATCAAAAACAAGCGAGTCACCGAATGGCTCAAAAAGGCACTCAAAGAAAGCCACCGAGACGAAGTTGAGTACCATACTAGCACTGTGGGCGAGCTGGAAACCCGCTATGAAGCGGTCAGCAGGAGAATGGACAAATTGTATGACGACAAGCTGGATGAAAAAATCACCCAGGAGTTTTATAACCGCAAGTTCAAGCAATACTCCAATGAAAAAGACGAGCTGACCGAAACCATTAAGCGACATTCCACCGCTAGCACCGGCTATCTCAACTTAGGAATAAACCTCTACGAACTCTCGCAGAGAGCCAAAGAAATCTACCTAACTGCCAAAAATAAAAACATGTTAGACGAACAACGAGCCTTAATCAGGCTAGTCTTCAAAAAGCTCATCTTGGACGAAGGTAAACTCAGCTGGGAATACTCCCGAGCCTTTAAGATCCTGTCTGAGGCAGTAAGTCAGACCAATTGTTCTAAAGTGGAAAATTTAGAGGATTTTAAAAAAGGAACTTTCGAACATCAAGAATTGCCCGACAAATCAACAAAAAAGGATACTTTGTTGCCTCTGCGTCCCATCTGGCTCCGCGGGTAGGACTCGAACCTACAACC
>CAYUEO010000093.1:0-4175 GCA_964443755.1 uncultured Gammaproteobacteria bacterium
AAAGGAGAGGGGGGTTTTCGGACGATAACTTCGGGACATGGCACTCTAAATGTTCTAATATAGATGTAAGACATAAAGGTACATTCTCTAATTCCAAAACAAAATTAGAGGATTTTAAGCACAAACCTAAGTGGTGGTTAGAGGTACCTGTAGATAGAGTAAAAAGTTTTAATTTGAAAGGACTAGAATGGCAGTGCTGAGCATACTTATACCAAGTAGAAACGAATTATTTTTAAAGAATACCGTAGAAGACATTTTAAAAAATATAAGGGGTGACACTGAGATAATTGTAAACCTAGATGGTGCTTGGTCTGATCCCCCACTGGAAGACCACGAGAGGCTTCACATAATTCATTCCTCCAAAGCCATAGGACAAAGAGCAGGACAAAACCAGTGCGCCAGACTAAGTAAAGCTAAATACGTTATGAAAGTAGATGCTCACTGCGCTTTTGCTGAGGGATTTGATGTAGATATGTTAAACGCCTTTAAAGAAACCGGAGATAACGTAACTATGACTATGAATATGAAAAATTTGTGGGTATTTGACTGGAAGTGTAATACCTGTGGAAAAAGATGGTATCAAGGGCCAGTACCAGAGAGGTGTGAGAATCTTAAATGTGACGGAAGGGACTTTGTAAGAAAAATAAAGTGGCAAGCTAAAGCAAGTCCAAATAGTACTTCTTTTAGAGTAAATAGGGAATTAGAGTTTAAATACTTCGGAGAATATAAGAAAAAACAGACAGAAGACTTAGCTGAAACTATGTCTTTACAAGGATCTTGTTTTATGGCTACTAGAGAGAATTATTGGGAAAAAGAGCTTTGCGATGAGAGTTGGGGAAGTTGGGGAGGTCAGGGAGCAGAAGTAGCACTAAAAACTTGGTTAAGTGGGGGCAGAGTTATTTGTAACAGAAGGACTTGGTACGCTCATTTATTTAGAACACAGCCAGGATTTAGCCACCCTTATCCTAATCCAGGTAAAGACCAACAAAGAGCTAAAAATATACTAAGAGAGAATTTCCTAGAAAATAAGTGGCCAAAAGCTACCAGAAATTTAGAGTGGTTAGTTAATAAATTTTCTCCTGTTCCGGATTGGGATTAAGTTATACAATTAAGCTATGGACGCAATTAAAAACTTTGCTTACTCAACAGTAGCAACAGCACCAAGCCCAGCTACAACTGGAACATCTTTAGTATTAGCTAGTGGAGAAGGTGCTTTATTTCCAGATCCAGCAACAGATGGAGAATATAATATTGTTGTGTGGCCAACAGGAGAAAACCCTTTATCATCAAATGCGGAAATATGTAGAGTAACCGCAATAAGTACCGATACTTTAACAATCACAAGAGAACAAGAAGATACTACAGCTAGAACTATAGTTATAGGGGATCAGGTTATGTTATCCAATACCAAAAAAACAATGGACGATATAGAAGGCTTTGGAAAAGTAAACCTAATCAAAAATGGTAATTTTATAAACAACTCCACAAACGGTTATGGAAGTACTCCCGATGATTGGACTAACTCAAGTGCTAATCCAGTACAAGGGGGATTTCCTAGTTTTACAAAACAGCAATTAATAGATTTATTGGGCATAAGTGATGGTGATATTGAGGGGCTTTGGAATTTGAATGAGGCTAGTGGCAACGCTATGGACTTATCAAGTAACGCTTATCATTTAACAGACAATAATACTGTTACATCTAGCGAAGATGGATTGATGGGTAAGGCTAGAGATTTTGAAAATAATAATAGTGAGTCTTTTACTATTGCAGATGCCAGTTGTGCTAACTTAGAACTAGCTGGTTCGCATACTTTAATTGCTTTTATTAAGCCTGAAACGCTTGGAGATTTGGGTGGTGGGGGGGCTAGAATAATGAATAAAAGAAAAGGAAGTAACGCTAGTGCTGGATATGAGTTTTATGTATTGGCTACAGGAGCAGTAGGTTATGAAACTAGGGGTCTTACAGCTAGTACGCTAAATTCTGACGTTTCATTAGAAGCGGGCAAATGTAATATGGTAATCTGTATTTATGATAGTGCTAATACATTAACTAAGTTATGGATAAATGGGGTTAAAAAACAACAAACTGCAAGTGGTTCTATAGCTGATTCAAATGCAGATTTTTCTATAGGGGCTTCTAGTCTTGGGGGTTCTGATGCAAAAGATGACTTTTATGATGGTCTTATTCAAAACGTAGGGGTATTATCAGTTGCACTCACAGACTCACAAGTTAAGAAACTCTGGGCATTTACTTCATACAAAGGGCAGAAAATAAGAAGGGCAACAAGTAATGGTGCATTAACACAAACTTTAGATGAGGCTTTAGTTGAGAGGTTACGAGGTAAAACTGTAACAATGAGGGCTACAATGTGGCAAGATACAGCCTCTATTGGTCAAATAAACATTAATGACGGAACAGACAATAAAAGTATTACAACTACAACAACTGGTAGTTGGGTAACAGTTTCTAAAACAATAACAATATCAGCAACAGCTACAACAATAAACTTAGGTTTAGAGGTTAATACAAGTGATGGCAATGTGTGGTTTAGGGAAGTTGCATTTTATGAAGGGTCGGGGGTTGCTCCTTATTCGCACAGCCCTGACGACTGGAATAGATTTCCAAGACTTTTGAAGATGGATATTCCTAAAATGGTGGCAGGAAAACCCTACCAATATGAGGAGGGTAGGGAGTACACCTACACACCTACCTTTACTGGTTTTTCCACAAGCCCTACAGGCACTATATTTTGGCTATATAGAGGCAAAAAATTATTTATTGACTATGCAGATGCTAGCACAGGTACTTCCAACGCAACGGGTTTCACGTCCACCTCCCCTATTATTTCGAAACTAAGCATATCTAATTTGGCTTTAATAGCTTATAAAGACAATGGTACTAATGCCTCCGTAGGTCACTTAGTATCTACAGCTAACAGCGGTGTTATAACAGTTTATAAATCTTTTTTTGGTGGTACATGGACTGCTAGTGCGGGTAAGGATATGTATTTTGCGGGCGTACAAATCCCCATAGACTAATAAATATGTTTAAAAAAAAAATCAACTTTTAAAACTAAATAGGGTAAGGGGGGTAAAGTAATGTACGGTGGTAGTTACTATGGTGGCAATTATTATGCAGGTTACGGATCTTTTGGGCCAGGAAGTTCACCCAGCCCTAGTTTTAGTCCCTCAGTATCCCCTAGTATTAGTCCAAGTATTAGCCCATCTGTTAGCCCTAGCGTTTCTATCAGTCCGAGTATATCCCCATCTCTAAGTCCCTCAGTATCGCCCAGTGTTTCTATAAGCCCAAGTATAAGTCCCTCTGTTTCACCAAGCGTTTCTCCTTCTGTATCTATTAGTCCCTCGCTGTCACCAAGCGCAAGCCCAAGCATAAGTCCTTCGGTAAGTCCTTCTATAGTTACAAGTTTCTCTCCTTCCGTAAGCCCCTCAGTTTCTATATCTCCTAGTATTAGTCCCTCCGTAAGCCCTTCGGTGTCCCCAAGCGTTAGTGTATCTCCATCAGTTAGCCCTAGTTTATCGCCCTCTATATCACCAAGTGTAAGTCCATCTGTATCTCTATCACCCTCAATAAGTCCTTCTATAAGTCCAAGTGTTTCTCCTTCGGTCTCAATATCTCCTTCGTTAAGTCCATCACTTAGCCCATCTATTAGTCCCAGTATTAGCCCATCTATTAGTCCCAGTATTAGCCCATCTGTTAGCCCCAGCGTTTCTATTAGTCCTAGTATTTCTCCGTCCCTGAGTCCTAGCATTTCACCATCTCTCAGCCCAAGTATATCTCCTAGCCCTTCCCCCTCCCTGTCGCCAAGTATTAGCCCAAGTTTTAGTCCCTCTATTTCTCCGAGTATTAGCCCTTCTATTAGTCCTAGCTTTAGTCCTTCTGTATCTCCCTCCGTCAGTCCTTCTCTAAGTCCCTCGGAGACAGAGTATACGAGTAAGTATTCTACGAGAAATACTAACTACGGATCTAAGTACACTGCGCAAGGGAATGTTTACAATTCTAAATATTCGGATAAAAATACTATATATAGAGAGAAATATACGGAGTCAAATAGAGTTAACGAACAAATTTAACGTGTTAGAATATAAATATGGATAGTTTTTTAATAAAATCATTTAAAGATGGAATATCAGATTACGAAGATAAAGGACTTC
>CAYUEO010000094.1:0-4169 GCA_964443755.1 uncultured Gammaproteobacteria bacterium
TTTTAAACACTTATTATAACCGCAAACTGAACATTTATCGCCCTTATATTCAATTGCTCGTTGACGAATTTGCTTTCGCCTTCTATCAACAGCCTTTTTTAAATACTCAGAACGATTGGCATATTTTCTTGTATCTTTTGTAATAATGTAATTATAACAAAGTTACAAGTGTGTTCACAGCCAACTGCGCTACCGCTGCGCTACCCGGGAATATTCTATTGTTAATAAAAACTTTACCTAGATAAAGTTTACTAATTCATTCTAACAAATGTCGAGATTATGTCAATAATAGCGAAAACATTTGATTTTACTGCTCTATATTGATAATCTTAAGTACTATTTCCCTGCCGGCAACTAACTCTACTTTAACAATTTCTCCTACCTGTCGGCCAATTAAACCCGCTCCTAGGGGCGAAAGATAAGAAATAACGTTCCGATCCGGATCCGATTCTGTAGAGCCTAAAATCGTGTATAGCTTTTGCCTCCCCTCTCGCTCAACCGTAACCTGACTCCCAATTTGAACCACGCTACTATTTTTATCAGCTTCTATTATCACCGCCGTCTTGAGATGATTTTCTAAATCAATGATACGTTGATTAAGACCGCGCAACTTTCCCTTAGCTAACTGGTATCCAGCATTCTCCGAAAAATCTCCCATCTCCGCTAAACGTTTAACCTCAACCGCCAACTTAGGCCGCGACTCCTTCATGCGCACGAGTTTAGCCTCAAGCTCCCGAAATTTTCTTTCAGTTAAATACGGATCAGGTTTCTGGCCTAAACGAGCATGGCCTTTTCTAATTGGAGCTCTCATAAATATTTTATACTACTCTTTACGCATCGCCTCTAAAGGATCAAGGCGCGCGGCGCGCTTTGCCGGACCCAGGCCAAATAAAATTCCAAACAGGAAAGAAAAAAACAAAGCTACAAATACACCTTCTAATGGGATAACGAAATCCCACTCTAAACCATAAGACCGCGCTCCCCAAGCTAAGAACCAAGAAAGACCAATTCCCACAACCACGCCAACTACTCCCCCTAAAAGAGTAATAATCACTGATTCTATCAAAAACTGTTGTCTAATAGCCGCATAGTTTGCTCCCACAGCCTTTCTAAGGCCTATTTCTGAGGTTCTTTCCGAAACTGACACGTACATCACGTTTAGTATCCCTACACCACCAACAATTAAAGAAATGATAATAATCCCTAATAGAAGAATAGTTAAGGCCCCAGTGATAGTATCAAGCGTAGCTAACATTTCGTCCATAGTTACTACCCGAAAATCATCTTTAGCTGGGTCAGTAATATCATGGTTCTCACGCAAAATAATACGAAACTCTTCCGCTGTTTCCTCAGCTAGGTTAGGGTCATCTAGCTGATGGACCATATAGAAAAGATGGTTTATTCCCATGATCTTTTTTTGCAGAGTTCTAACTGGCAAATAGATATAATCATCGAAATCCATTGCCATCATTTTCCCCTTTTCCTCCATCACTCCTACTACCTGATACTTAGATTTATGAAGATTAATAAACTTACCAATTGGCTCAGAATTACCAAACAACTTCTCCGCCATTTTACTTCCTAAAACAACTACTTGAGCCAGAGACTTATCTTCGTTCTCACTAAAAAAACGACCAGCCGATAAGTTGGTTTTATCTATGTCTATATAATCAGCGCTAACGCCCATTAAAAAAGCCCGACGCACTTCAGACCCATAACCAGCCTGATCTTGGCTTAAAATTGCACCGTAACCGCCGGAAATATTTCTGACTTTTTTTAAGTCTTCTAGGTCTTCGTGACTTAGAGTCGTAATCTGAACGCCCTGAGCAATTGAGGCGCCACTATTTTGTTCACTTTCTGCGGAACTTTTTTTATTAGCCGGAACTTTTATTTCTGTTTCAATAATATTTGTACCAAAGGATTCAATCTGACCAAGTAATAAGCCTCGTACACCTTCACCGGCAGAATAAACAATGATAACACTTGAGGCACCGATAACAATCCCTAAAACAGTCAAAGCTGTCCTAAGCTTATTAGAAGCCATGGACTTAAGAGCAATTTTTGCAGAATGAATTAAACTGTTCATATTATTCGTAAGTCAAAGCTTCAACCGGAGATAAGCGACTTGCCCTTCTGGCTGGGTAATAACCAAAGACTAAACCAATTAAGGCGGAGGTGGCTAAAGCTAAAGTTATTGAAGATAAGGATACTTTAAAAGCCCAGCTATAATCCAATAAATTTACTACTACAGAAATAAGAAAAGAAAATACCGTGCCTACAACTATCCCAATACTACCACCGACGACAGTAAGGATCATAGACTCTATTAAAAATTGCCAAATAATATTAATGCTTCTGGCTCCCACCGCTTTTCTAAGACCAATTTCTCTGACTCTTTCGTTCACGCTAATAAACATGATGTTCATAATCCCAATTCCCCCGACCACTAAAGATAAAGCAGCCATGACGGCTAAAAAGTATTTTAAACTATCAGTAATCGTTTTTAAAAGCTCAACCGCTTGAGCGGCATCACGCACAGTAAAATCATCTCCGGCTCCACTAGGGTCACTGATATCGTGTCTTTCTCTTAATATCAGACTGATTTCCTCAACTGTTCTTTCCATATTCCCCTCCGGCTTAATCTTAGCGGCAATTGAATTAAGGTGATTAAGTCCCAAAACTAAACGCTGAGCCGTCCGAATCGGCACAAAAACCTGATCGTCATAATTTCTAAAAGCCACTGTACCACGCTCGGCCATTACGCCGATGACTTCAAAAAATTGTTTATTAATTTTTACTTTTTGGCCTAAAGCACTAGAGTCCCCAAACAATTCTTGTTTAGCAGTGCTACCTAAGACAACTACTTTAGCTAAATTTCTCTCTTCTTCTTCGCTCAAGAATCTGCCCTCAACTACTTCGCCGCCTTCTACTGATAAATAAGAGGCGGTAGTGCCGCTGAGATTAGTAGAGTAAGAATTATCTCGCCAAGTAATATCAACGTTGCCTTGAGAATAGCCGGAAGCTGCTTCAAGATCAGGGACGCGGCTTTTATTACGTATCGCTAAAAGATCTTCGTAAGTTAAAGTAGTGATTACTACTCCCATCACTGAAGCCGGCGGTCCGTTCTCTTCGGATTTTCCAGGAGTAATACTAACTAAATTTGTTCCTAAATTAGCCACTTGATCTAAAATCAAACTTTGCGCTCCAGCTCCCAAAGACATAATTAATATCACAGAAGCTACTCCAATAATAATTCCCAGCATAGTCAAAAAACTCCGGCTCTTGTTTTTAGCCAGAGTCTTAAAAGAATTTTTTACAGCTCGCCGGGTGTCTAGAAACATAGAGAGGCTATTTAATCAACTCGCTATCTTTAGCGATGCGACGATTATGCACGGGTCTGTCAGAAACTATTAATCCGTCCTTAATATGTATAACGCGCTTAGCATGTTCTGCGGTATCACTTTCATGAGTCACTAAAATTATAGTTCGGCCTTCCCTATCATTTAAATCTTGTAAAATACGCATTACCTGAGTACCAGATTTAGAATCCAAATTACCAGTCGGCTCATCAGCAAAAATTATTTCCGGATCATTAACTAAAGCTCTAGCAATCGCGACGCGTTGTTTTTCTCCGCCAGAAATCTGGTTAGAATAAAAATCTAAACGGTGACCTAGTCCCACTGACTTTAAAACTTTAGTTGCTCGAGCGGAGGGATTACGCTTGTCTGCAGAATACAAAAGAGGCAACTCTACATTTTCTAACACAGTAGTACGCGGTAAAAGATTAAAGGCTTGAAAAACAAAGCCTATTTTTCTATTACGATAAGAAGCTAATTCATCATCCTCCAAACCCTCAACATTTTTACCGTTAAACTTATAAACGCCAGAGCTCGGTCTATCAAGTAAACCAAGGATATGCATCAGAGTTGACTTACCTGAACCAGACGGCCCCATAATAGCCACAAACTCTCCTTTTTCGATATTAAAAGTTAGCCCATGTAAAATAGGTGTCACAATCTCATCTGTATGATATTCTTTCTTTAAATCTTTGATTTCAATCAGCATAGCGCGGTCTAAAATATTTATTTACCGGCTTCCTTAACGAAAGTAATAACCTGATCTCCAGAATCTAAATCACCGGATACTATTTCTACTAAACCGTCGTCACC
>CAYUEO010000095.1:0-4076 GCA_964443755.1 uncultured Gammaproteobacteria bacterium
AAAACAAAAAAATAATAATATCAAACTCATTGGCATTAATAGCTGATATTATTATTGATGGAGACATAAATCAACTTGATGCACCAACAGCTTGGCTTGGAATAATTTTTTATTCACTCCAAATTTACTTCGATTTTTCCGGTTATTCCGACATGGCTATAGGTTTGGGCAGAATGTTAGGGTTCGAATTTCTTGAAAACTTCAATTTCCCTTATATTGCAAAATCCATAAGAGAATTTTGGAGACGCTGGCACATTTCTTTATCTAATTGGTTTAGAGATTATTTATACATTTCATTAGGAGGAAACAGAGGAAGTAAATCACGAACCTACATCAATTTAGCTATTGTTTTTTTTCTTACAGGATTGTGGCATGGTGCCAGTTGGAATTTTGTGATTTGGGGTTTAATTCATGGATTTTTCATTGTTATAGAAAGAATAGGATTAGACAAATCGCTTGAAAAAACTCCTATTTTAAATAATATTTACACCCTTTCAATAGTTGTTTTTGCTTGGGTTTTTTTTAGAATTGAAACTTTTTCTGGAGCTATAAATTACATCCAAACTATGTTTTTTGGCACCAATAATTTGACTCATTATAAATTTACTATGTTTTTAAAAACAGAAACAGTTGTAATTTTAATTATTGCAGCTATAATGTCGTTTAATGGATTTACTAAGTTCGGTTACATAATAAGAAACAAATTTAACCGACCTCAAGTATTATCATTTGTTGAGTTTTTAACTAATTTAGGATACTTAATATTGTTTTTCATTAGTTTGTTTTATGTAGCAATCGGAAGTTATAATCCTTTTATTTATTTTAGATTTTAATGCTTAAATTGTTAAAATATTGTTTGTTAGTTGCAGCCTTTTTTGTTTTTACAAATACATTGGCTTCACAATTGTTTGCCAGTAATTTATCAAAGGTAATAGCCTTATTAATAGCCTTTAGTGCTACTGTTATTTTAAGAAAAAAAATAAATGCAATTTCGTTTAATAACTTTTTTTTAGTGTTAGTTTTTGTAACCATAATTTTTACCATTTTCATTGGGCCAAAAGAACAAAAAAGCACAGAAAATAGAAATTTGGCAAATTTTCCTAAATGGCGTTGGAGTAATGTATGGAAGTTTTTTTCGGGCTATTCAGATTATGTTGATGATAGATTTCATAATCGTTCTAATTTTATTCAAGGATATGGTTATTTTATTTATGAAAAATTAAAACTAAACCCCATTAACAATAGAGCTATAATAGGAAAAGACGAGTGGATGTTTTATTTTGATAAGCAATATTGCATCGATATTTCGAAGCCTTTTACTCATGAAGAATTAAAAATATTACATTATAATTTAGTTTTAACAACTAAATGGTTTGAAAAACATGGAATACATTATTATTTAACCATTCCTCCTGTGAAACCAAGAATTTATCCAGAAAAATTACCTGATTTTTTAAGAATTAAATTAAGCTATTCTAGGCTTAAACAATTTAAAGCGTATTTAAATTCAAAATCTTCTTACAATTTTATCGACTATTGGGATGAGCTTCAAAAAGCAAAACAATACAGAAATCAAATTTACTATAAAACGGATACACATTGGAACGAACATGGTTCTTTTATTGGTTATTCTAAAATTTTAAACACCATTAAAAAAGATTTTCCTGAAATTAAAGTTTACACAAAAGAGCAATATAAAGAGGAGGTTGTTTTTGAATATTCGGGAGATTTAATTCAAATGATTGGATTTAATCCAAAAATATATGCTAAAAGATATAAATTATCGTGCAAAGACTCTTCTAAAGTTACACTTTTATACAACACAGAGCCAATTCTTTATGATAATGGTTTCCAAAAATATAAAAACACAAATCCACCAAATGAGTTACGTGTTTTTGTTATAAGAGACAGTTATACCGAACACTTAAAGAAGTTTTTTAATCAAAGTTTTAATGAAGTAGTTTATGCTTGGATGCCAACTATTCCTATGGCTAAAATAAAAGAGGAAAAATCAAACATTATAATTCATGAAATGTTAGAACGATTTACATTTAAGTATTTAGAGCTTTCTCCCGAAATTAAAAACGATACTGCTTTTGTGAATAAGTTTAATATTGAAGATTTCTAAAATCTAAAATAGATAAATGGGTTAAACCCTGAAGCAAATAATTCGCCTACACTTAATATAAATAATACAAGAATAAGTAAATGAGAAACAACGATATCCCATTTGTTTTTACTCACTCGTTCGAGTAAATCATTAAAAATAGTTGCTTTGTAGATACCCATAAATGAAAATAAGATTGCTACTATAAAAATAAATTTAAATTTAGTAGTAAAAATTGAGTTTGCGTTTGTAGTTTCAACTTCAACGTTTCCAAAAGCAGCCAAATAATCAATAACCTGAGAAAAACTTTCCGCTCTAAACAACAACCAGCCAATAGAAACAGTTACAAAACAGTAAATAATACTAATGAATGAGGGTAGTTTGGTTATTAATTTGGCTACAAATAAGCGTTCAAGCACTAAAAACATTCCGTGATAAGCTCCCCATAAAACAAAGTTCCAACTGGCACCGTGCCAAAATCCAGATATCAGAAATACGATTATTAAATTTAAATACGTTCGTAACACGCCCTTTTGGTTTCCACCTAAAGGAATATATAAATAATCCCTCATCCAACTACTAAGTGTAATGTGCCACCTCCTCCAAAACTCTGTGATGCTCTTGGATATATAGGGAAAATTAAAGTTTTCTGGAAAGGTAAATCCCATCATTTTTCCCATCCCAATTGCCATGTCGGAATAACCAGAAAAATCGAAATATATTTGAAACGTGTATGCTAGCAAACCTATAATTGCAGCTCCACTCGATAATTGTTCTGAAGGCAATTCAAAAAGTTGGTCAACCGCTTCACCTAATACATTTGCAAGTAACACTTTTTTAGCAAGTCCAATAGTAAACCTTCGCAATCCCAAATAAATATCCGTTGTTGTAAAATACTTAAACCTTTTGGTAAGTTGAAGGTGAATGTCTTTATATCGAACAATAGGCCCTGCAATTAGTTGTGGAAATAAAACAACAAATAAAAAATAGGTTGAAAATTTCTTTTGATATTCACCATCTCCTCTTCTAACATCTATTAAATAACTTATTTTTTGAAAAGTTAAAAACGATATTCCAATAGGTAGAATTATTTTTCCCCATTCAATATTTCCAGAAAATAAAGCATTTATATTTTCAATGAAAAAATTAGCATATTTGAAGTAAACCAATAAACCAATATTGCTTATTATGGCAAGATAAAAGAAGAAAAGTTGTTTCTTTTTTTTATAAAATAGTATTGCATAAAAATCGAGTAAACAGCTTCCTATAAAAATAAAAATAAAAGTTGGAGCTCCCCACCAATAAAATAAAGTACTTGCAACAAGTATCCATGGGTTTTTAAATTTATTTGGCAATACATAATAAACCAAAAAGAAAATTGGGGCAAAATAAAAAAGAAAAATTATGCTACTAAAAACCATTTTAATTTATTATAATTAGTTTCCCCAATGTTTTATCTTCAATTATTTTGTGGGGTAATGATAAGTTGTTTAATTCATCAACTATTTCTTGTGTACTTAATAAAACATCATCACAAATAATCACTTGAGAATAGTTGTGATTTTTTAAATAGTTGAATGAAATTGCTCGAGCTTTTTCTGACCCAAAAACATATTTAAAACCATTGTTATTGCAAACATACTCAGCAGTTCCGCTATACATTTCGCCCCAAACTACATCATAGTTGCAAACAGATTGATATGTTTTTAATGATTCTTCAAAAGTAATATGTTCTTTTCTAAAATACCTATTTATTCCATCAATTAGCATAATTGAACTTAGCAGAAGTGGAATGAAAATAAAAGCCTTTTTTTCAAAGAAAATAAGTTTTGATTTTGAAAAATAAAAAATAATTGCCCCAATTAAAATAAAGCTTGATGCAAAAGGGTAGTAATTTATTTGCATTTTATGAAAAAAAAAAAAAAAATAATGAAAAATGGAAAAGTTATTTATTAACCAAAATCTTTTA
>CAYUEO010000096.1:0-4065 GCA_964443755.1 uncultured Gammaproteobacteria bacterium
GCGGAGAGGGAGGGATTCGAACCCTCGAAGGGGTTGCCCCCTTGCCGCTTTTCGAGAGCGGTACTTTCAACCACTCAGTCACCTCTCCAGATCCCAATCAGACATCCCGATTGGTGTTGAATTGTTGTAATTAACTTCGTCTTCCTGGACCGCTGAAACGCTTAGCCGGATTTCTTCTTGGCTTGGGAGTAGCTCTTTCAACTTCCTCCTCCTGACCTCCACTTTTTAGCATAGCGAGCTCTTCTGGACTAAGGTATTCCCAACGTCCTTCAGGTAGTTCACCAAGTTTGAGACCAGCTAAATCAACGCGCTTGATATCTGTAACATGCATCTTTAAAGCTTGGAACATTCTTCTGATTTGACGCTTCTTTCCTTCGCTTAAGGTTATTATAAACAGGGCCTTTTGTAAATATTCGCCATTCTCTTGTCTGGTTGATTGGAGTATTTCACGAAGCGAAGCTTTTTTCGCACGACCAAGACCTTCGCCTTCTCCTAGCTCTACTCCCTTGACCAAATGTCCGGTAACAGAAGCGGGTATTTTCATCTTAGCTGATACTTTTACTTCATAAACTTTGGCGTGTTCAAAACGTGGGTGAGCTAGGCGCTGAGTAAGTTCGCCATCATTAGTTAAAAGCACTAAGCCGCGGCTATCTTTATCAAGACGACCAACTGCAAAAAGTCTTTCCGGTGTCCTCACTAAATCAAAGATGTTCTGCTCACCGGGAAAACTACGATTTGTGCAGGTATAGCCAGCCGGTTTGTTTAGTTTGATATAAACCTTATTAGCCGCACCAGAAATAGGTACGCCTTTTACAGTAATTTTATCGACCGTAGGATCAGCCATATCACCGGGAGAGGCGACTTGGCCGTTTACCTTAACTTTACCGGCGTCGACCAGTTTTTCCGCTTGGCGACGGGAGCAGTAACCGCTAGTAGCGATTATTTTTTGGAGAATTATTTTCATTTGATTGATAGCAGTTCTTCAGGCCGCTGTTTATTATTTAATTCGAATAAGGTTCCAAGAGCAAGAATTATCCAGAACATGACCGCTAAGTCATTTTTGAAATAAGGGACATCTACTAAGCCATGAATAATTATAGCTATCAGGGCACTTAATATTCCTAGAGGAAGAAATTTTAATCGGCTGTTGTTAACGCCGGGAATTTTTGTTGTTTGATACGAGACAAAGATCGCTCTACAAATTAGCCATAAGAAAATTATTGTTCCTAGCAACCCTAGTTCACTCCAGAAGTTTAGAATAATATTATGAGGGTAGAGGTATATTTCTACCGGTTGCCAGTAAATTTTTTGTAGCTCCGGACTAGCCCAAACTACGGCATCAAAATTTTCTCGCTTATCGAAATTAAAGAAGAGGCCTTCTTGGTGATACGGTCTTACGGCTACTTGATAATTATCAAGCCCAGCGCCCATTAGTAACCGTCCATCTTTGAGCATGTTCCAAGTCTCCCGCCACTGTTGTTTACGTATTTCTCCCGACAAATCTTGAAGTTGTAGTTTATCAGCTAAACTGGTTTTATGTAAGCCCAGGACAGGAATAGATATGAGAAACAGCAGA
The DNA here is from genome assembly GCA_964443755.1 of uncultured Gammaproteobacteria bacterium. Taxonomy (GTDB): domain Bacteria; phylum Patescibacteriota; class Patescibacteriia; order Patescibacteriales; family UBA12465; genus UBA12465. Next base: position 1,577 of record CAYUEO010000096.1, read on the forward strand.
GTGAGTGTCAAAATAATGACTCGAGATTTATGAGAGTATAGAAAGGACATAACTAAGACACCAAACATGACCGCTATTATCCCTCCGTCTGAGCTAGCAAAAAAAATAGCCGCCCAGGCCGCTAGAACGGTAATTCCTAAGATCAGTTTCTTGAGCCAACTAGCTTCTTTGCCCCAAGATAAAAACCAACCAAGAAGCATAATAGATAATGGAGCTAAAAATAAACCTACTGCGTTAGGATATCCAAAGAAAGACACCACTCGCCGCGTTTCAGAAGCGGCCCAAAACGGGTTACTTATAAAATCGCCGGTTACTTTTTGGTAAATCGCAAAAAAAGATACTGAAGCCACGGAAAGAGCTAGAGCCATTAGTATTTTTTGGTAGCCATCTTTGTCTTTAAAGGTGTTGAGGATAATTAGAAATAATAGAATTGGTTCAAAAAAGTAAGCTTTCCAAATTCCTAGAGCTCCAAACGAAAACCCTGATACCCCAACTGCTACAAACGAGATAATAATTAAAAGTAGGATTTCTCGCCAATAAGGGTAGTTAGTTCGGCCCGATTCTCTCTTAAAATTAAATATTAGGAGTTGTTTGTTAGCTGGTAAAAAATGTTTAAAGAACCAGGCGGTAGCTGCTACTAGAATAAATCCTTCCAGTAAAGTAAGCGGTAGTCCTAGTATCTCAAAACGAATTAGATAAGTCGGCAAAGAGGCGATTAAAACTAATAAAGCCCAATCCAGCCGTTTAAGAGCCAGAAAGGTAAATAGTATAATAATTACGACGGTTGCTAGAAACATATCTTATAGTTGCAAATAAAGTATATCATTTAAAGTCTGAAGACAAAAACAGGCCCAGCGGGCCTGTTTGTCAGATGAAACAAGTGGGTTGTTTAATTTGCTCTTTCTACGTATTCGCCAGTCTCAGTGTTAATCCTGATTATATCTCCTTCATTAATAAACAGAGGGGCGCTAATCTGGGCGCCAGTCTCAATCTCTACTAGCTTGTTAACATTACCAGCTGAGTTTCCCTTAACGCTTGGCGGGGCACTGACGACCTTAAAATCCATTTTAATAGGTAAGCTGACAGATACTGGTTTGCCTTCGAAGTATAGGACATCTACATCAATTCCATCTTTAAGAAATTTTGCAGAATCACCAATATCTTCTGCGGGCAGATTGAATTGCTCAAAACTGGTGTTATCCATGAAGTAAGCTTCATCCTTATCTTTATACATGAAATTAGCTTTCTTGGTTTCTGTTTCAGCTTCTTCAGACTTCTCAGCGCCCTGATAAGTTCTTTCTAGTATATTGCCGTTAATAAGATTGCGACATTTAATCTTTAAGACAGCCCCACCGCGTCCCATCTTATGGTGATCGGTTTTAATAATTATAAACGGTTCGCCATTAAGCTTAATGACTCGTCCTAATTTGATCTCGTTAAAATTCAACATAGGGGTTTAGTCTATTTGTGGGTAGCAGACAAGAGAGCCATAACGCGAGCACTCTTGATGGCGGTCGATAGCTTTCTTTGGTGCCAAGCGCAGACACCGGTTCGGCTGCCCGGTAAAATTTTCATATAAAAATTAATGAACTTACGCAGGGTTCGGGTATCTTTATAATCAACCTCAAGGTTGTTAACGCAGAAGTGACACTCTTTTACTTTCTTAGTTGGCATATTTTTGATTAAGTAAATTGCTTTAGCAATTAAATATTATTAAAAAGGAATGTTTTCAACTCTAATTTCGTCATTATCCATAGGCTCATCTGGTATTTCAATGACTTGTTCGCCAGAGTTGTTTGAGCGGCCGGCAGTTGCCCCTCCATCCATTTGTGATCCGGAGCGGCCATCTAACATAATCATGTTTTCAGCTACTATTTCAGTACGATATCTTTTTACTCCATCATTTCCTGTCCAATCAGTGGTCTGTAGTCTTCCTTCAATATAAACCTTTGAGCCTTTCTTAAGATATTTTACGCAGATATCAGCGAGCTTGCGCCAAGCGATTATATTGTGGAACTCAGTTTTTTTCTGTTGCTGGCCACTTTGGTCTGTCCAGACGAGATTTGTAGCTACTCCAAAAGAGGCTAAACTTTGGCCGCCGGGAGTATTTTTTGCTTCAGGATCACGGGTTAAATTTCCGATGATCATGGCTTTATTTAAATTCATAAAGGATCTCTTAATGAGTTAGATTAAGTCTTTGGCACTTATTATTCCCTCCAGTTTATCATCTAAATCTTTAAGATCAGCCTGGCTATCCTTTTTACTCTCTGCTTCTGTGGTTACCGGAGAAGACTCTTTCTCTTCTTCTGCTTTTTTATCTTCTGCTTTCTTCTCAGCAATGGCTTTTTTAGAGTCGATCTTGGCTCGAATTGCCTCAGCTTGAGCAATTTCCATAGCCGTTTTTTGCTTTTTAACCACTATCTGGTAGCGTAGCACGTCAGTAGATAAGTGTAGGTTGGATTCGACTTTAGCCAAATTTTCTCCTTCTA
>CAYUEO010000097.1:0-4027 GCA_964443755.1 uncultured Gammaproteobacteria bacterium
CCCCAAGTTTATCACCTAGTATTTCCTCAAGCGCTTCACCAAGTTTATCTCCTAGTATAAGTCCTAGCGCCTCACCAAGCACTTCACCAAGTGTTTCCTTGTCACCTAGTATTTCACCGAGTTTAAGTTCTAGTGCTTCCCCAAGTTTGTCACCAAGTTTGTCACCAAGTTTGTCACCAAGTTTGTCTCCAAGTTTGAGTCCTAGCTTATCGCCTAGTATAAGTCCTAGTACATCTCCTAGCGTTTCTTTATCGCCTAGTATAAGTCCTAGTACATCTCCTAGCGTTTCCTTAAGTCCAAGTATCTCACCTAGCGTTTCGCCTAGTGTTTCAGTATCACCAAGCTTATCTCCTAGTATAAGTCCTAGCTTATCTCCTAGCTTGTCACCTAGTTTAAGCCCAAGCGCTTCTCCTAGTGTAAGCCCAAGTGTATCCTTGAGTGCTTAGGTAAGATATTCCCCTACTAGATAAAATAGTGTATGATAGGTTTTAATGATTAAACTATCTGTAGTAATACCTAGTTACAAGGATCCGCTTTTACACAAAACCATTGATTCGTTACTAGAAAACTCAGTATTAGGAGATCAGTTAGAAATTATAGCTGTTTTAGACAACTACTGGCCAATCACCCCAATAAAAGAAGATGACAGAATAAAAATAATCCATTTAGGAAAGAATAGAGGTATGCGTGGTGCAATAAATGCAGGTATATCTATCGCTAATGGAGAGTACTTTATGAGACTAGACGAACATTGCGATTTTGGTAAAGGTTATGATGGTATTTTAACCGGAGCTTGTAAACCCAACGAGATAATGACTGCTACTAGGTACTTTTTAGACCCTGTGAAGTGGGAAGTTATGGATTTACCTCCTGTTTACCACGAAAAATTAGTTATTCAGGATGTAAGTGAGGGGGTTAGGAAGTTTTCTGGAGTTAGGTGGAAAAGCAGGGACGAAGAGCAAAAAGATGTTCCTATATCAGAAACCCTTGCTATGCAAGGGTCTATGTGGATAGCCAATCGTGAATTTTTCTTAAAGACTGTAGGAGAACTGCAAACAGAGGGTTATGGCCCTACTTATCAGGACTCTGTAGAGGCTTGTATGAAATATTGGCAAGCTGGCGGAAGACTTATGCTAAATAAGAACACCTGGTTTGCTCATAAACATAGAGATTTTCCTAGAACTCACCAGGAAGGAAGCCCAGAGAACCCTTCTAATAGGGAGGCTAGTTGGAAACACTCTTTGGGAGTGTGGGAAGAGTATTACGATAATGTTATTCGTAAAAAGTGGAATATATAAAAGATGAAACCTTTTGAGACCTATCAATATTTGCCAGATACTATTATGACTGATAGAGATAAATTAGAAGTAGACAGCAAATTTTGGAATAAGGGAAAATGGGACAACTTTATATTACCTTTTTTGCCTAAAGATTGTAGGGATTTTACCTTTGTAGATATTGGTTGTAATGCTGGGTTATTCTTGCACTTGGCTAAGAAAAAAGGGTTTGGTAAAGTATTGGGGGTAGACTCCAATGAAGAGGCTGTAAAGAGAGGTTGGGACTGGAAAAAAAAGAATGGTGAAAATTACACTATATTATTAGGTGATATGGGTGATGATATTTTAGATACTTTACCTATCTCAGATTATGTAGTTTTAGCCAACGTCCACTACTATTTCACGATAGACAAGTGGGTATCTTTTTTAGACAAACTACAAAGCAAAACAAGAAACTGCATCATAGTAACTGCTGAAAAAAGAAAGGGTAATCGTTGCTGGGCGCAGTCCGATGTTGGTAGCGTTAGGAACTACTTTAAAAGGTGGGAGGAAATGGGGTTTATTGATGAATTACCCTATGATGGAGATGTTCATCACAGGAAACTTTGGGGGCTACACTTTAAGAGTAATATAATAAAAAGGGTTCCTATAGCAGAGTTAGATTCTGGAAACCACGTTCAGGACAAGTTTTACGAAGAGATAGATAATGGAGTAAACTTAGCAGATACTAGATATTATAGGATTTTGAAGAAATATAGGAAAAAATGGAGTGCAGAAAGATTAGATAGTTGGATTATAGATAAAGCAAATATGTATTTAGATATAAAGGAAAATGGGCTAAAGTACCCTATTTTGGTAAATAAAGAGGGTCTTATTTTAGATGGAAACCACAGGTGTCAGATACTTAAATACTTAGGAGAGAAAACAATTTTTATAAGAGAAGTCTGAAAGGGGCAATAATATACATATCCAGTAATAGAGAAAAACCAGAATTTGAAAATAAGATAATTGAGGATATGCTAAGTAAAAGAGGGGACTTGCCAGTATACAGCGTTACCCAAAAGCCAATGTTTCAGGGAGTAGATAACTGCTTTAATGAGGCTATAGAGGATGTAGGAACTTCGGGGTTTAATTTTTGCAGACAGCTACAGATGGCTACAGAGATGGCTAAAGTGGATTATGTAATATCCTGTGAAGCAGACTGTTTGTACTCCCCAGACTATTTTAAATTTGTACCCCCCAGACTAAACGAAGTATTTAGAAATACTAATAACTATGTACTGCCTTACGGTAAAGCTTATTGGTTAACAAAAGATAGCCAGACAGCTTTCCAAATAGCCGGTAGAGATGCTTTACTGAGCAGACTAGACTTTCTATTAAAAGATCAGCCAGAGTGGGATACAGATATGAAGAATTTTCCCAAAGAATTAGGATTGCCCTTTCTGGAGAGTTGGGATACTTTTAAGACAGAGTTTGCTTGTTTTGGAATAAAGACAGGAGATGGAATGAGGAACCAAACCCACGCCGGAAAAGAACCTGTTTATGATCTTCCTTATTGGGGTTCGGCTTTTAAAATTAGAAAAAAATACCTATGAACTTACTAGACGGAATAAAACTAAAAGGTGCTGGGGTTGAAATACCAGATGTAGGTAGGAGACAACTTCCTAGATTCTTTAAAGATATGGGGTACAAGAAAGGCGTAGAAATAGGGGTACAAAGAGCTTACTTTACCAGAAGATTTGCTAGAGAAGGTTTAGAAATTATAGGTGTAGATCCATGGAGAGCTTATTCAGACTACAACGCTTTTCCAGGATACCAACATCACCAAGATAGAATATACGAAAATGCTATAGAAAATTTAAAAGATTTCCCTAACGCCAGTCTAATAAGGAAGACCTCTATGGAGGCCGTAGAGGATTTTGAAGACGATAGTTTAGACTTTGTGTACATAGATGGTCATCATGGGTTCAAATATGTTACAGAAGATATATTTGAGTGGTCTAAGAAGGTAAGAAAAGGTGGAATAATATCCGGCCATGACTATGCCTATTCCAGAGTAAAGAAGAATGAAAATCAACCATACATACTGCAGGTAAAATTTGTTGTAGATGCTTATACTAAGGCTTTCAAAATAAACAACTGGTGGGTTTTAGGTAGAAAACACAAAGAACGAGAAGGAGAACGTAGAGATCAGTACAGATCTTGGATGTGGATAAAAGAATGAAATCATCAGTAATCTATTATACAGATAATAGATTAGAAGATCCCCTGTATTCTTTTGTTCAAGACCGTATAGCCGATTCAGGACTTCCCATATTTAGCGCTTCGCTGGAGCCGATAGATTTTGGATTTAATGAAGTAATAGAGGGTAAAAGGTGTTATACGACTATGCTAAAACAAATAATCTCTTGTTTATCTAGGAGTCCTACAGACTATGTTTTTTTCTGCGAACACGATGTTTTATATCACCTAAGTCATTTTGAATTTACTCCTCCAAAAGACGATGTATTTTACTATAATGAAAATGTTTGGAGATGGGCTATCGGTGCAGATACAGTAATTAGACATCATAGGATGATCCCACTATCTACTTTATGTGCAAACAGACTGTTTGCCCTAGATCACTATAAGAAGAGGCTAGAAAAGATAGAAAGTAAGGGGTTAGAGGATGTTGCAGGCAGAGAACCATCTTGGGTTAGAAAGATGGGGTACGAACCAGGAACTAAGAAAAAAAGGAGAGGGGGGTTTTC
>CAYUEO010000098.1:0-3877 GCA_964443755.1 uncultured Gammaproteobacteria bacterium
TTTAAATTTTTCTAAGCCAACAATGAGTTCAATAAACTGAAAAATATAGTTGAATGAGTTTTGATGGTAGTAATCCAAATCTATGGTAACTTTTGTTTCTTCCAATGGCTTGTCGAAGTATTTTTGTGCAATATTTAGTACTTTCGGATAAAACTCTTCTGGATTATGCAAGGTGGAAGTTCCTATTAATTTAATTTTTCCTTTTTTAAAGTTGATTAAAATTCTTGGGGTAGTTGCGGATTCTTTTAGTTCAAATTTTTCCATTGTTTTTGTTTCAAAGTTAAAACAATTTGGACTTACAGAAATGACGAGAAAATTAAAGATAAGTTATTAAAAAGTTAAGGAAATCGATGCCAGACTTTGTTTGTGTCTTAACAAACAAAATAAATATCGTTCCGAGCTACTCGGGACGATGGCTAAAAAAACCGAAGAGAAATATCCCTTCGGTTTAATTTTTTATAAAAATAGAAAAGGTTATTACTGTTTAATTATTTTATAATAATTTGTAGTTTCACCTTGGTTGATGGTTAAGAAATAAATTCCTTTACTTTCATTGCTTAAATCAACGATTAAATTATTTCCTATAACATCGTTAGCATATTTAACAAGCCTTCCTTCAATAGTTGAAATAGAATAGTTAATTGATTTAATTTCATTATCAAAACGTATTGTAAAAAAATCATTTATTGGATTAGGGTAAATTGAAATGCCTAAATCAGAAAGTTCATTAATGCTATTTATTATTATATTTTCACAAGCAGAAGTATCTACACAATTTCCAACTTTAATTTCAACCGCATAATTTCCATTTGCTGTTGCAGTAAAGCTTTGAGAAGTTTCTCCTAAAATTATAGCATTGTTATTATCGCAATCCAGCCATTGGTAAGAAGCTCCTGTTTCATTAGATGTTAAAGTTGGAGATGCATTTGTAATGGAAATATTTATAGCTGGTAAAATAGTTAAATCAAGCATTACAACAGAATCACAGCCAACTGAATTAGCACCTGTTAGTATATGTGTTGCCGTATTATTACTTACAGTATAAGTTACATTATCAATCCATGTATAACTATTGCAAGATGAAATAACATCAATACCATTAGAGCTATTATTTAAAGTTAAATTAAGTATAACAATACTGTCACAGCCTGAAGAAGATCCACCAAAGATAGTATCTTGATCAGTATTATTGTTTGCTGTATAAGTAATACCATTAATCCAAGTATAACTATCGCATGCAGAAACCACATCAGTACCAAGAGATGGTGCTGAGTTTAAAGCAAGAACTTCGGCAGCAGATAATGCTCGATTATAAAGTCTAAATTCATCCATTAATCCGCCAGCAGGAGCTCCCACATTTGTGCCATACCCCATCACTTTGAAAGGAGAAGTGCCAACAATACTAGGGGCTGTTTGAGGAACGGTAACAACCAAATTTCCATTTAAATAACCTCTTACTTCATTAGCGATATTATCATAAACAAAAGTGTTTACAGTAGGTGTCATCAATGCTCCTCCAGTAAGCAATACATCTGCAAGACCTCCACCTCTTAAAATCCAATTATTATTGCCAGCTACACCATTAGTGAAGCATCTAAAACTATTGGCAGTATTGTCGCCAAAAATGTAATATAAAGTTGTATTGATACTTATGCCAGATGACCAAAAAGCAATAGTCCAAGAGCCAGAGCCTAGGTTTGTGTTCCAATTTGTGTTTAAATAATCAGTTGAAGCAGCATTGCCTGTTCCGATTATTGCTCCACCACACTGTCCAGTTGAACCTTGAGTTACACCTCCCATAAGATTAGCTGTGGTAGCTCCTACTGGTGGAGTACTTGCTAAATTAGGAACGGTTGAACCAGTGCCATCAAACTTATAATGAAGTAATTCAGGAACTGACTGTGATTTAACATTGCTTGTAATTAAAATAATTAATGTAAGAAAAGCGTAAAATTTTTTTTTCATAGTTGTTTAATTTGGTTTGAAAATTTTTTGCAAACTTATAAATATTTGTTAAAAAAAAATCGATTTATTACTCAAAATCTTTATAAAGCAAATATTTCTTTCTTACTGACTTAAAGGAAATAAGTCCTTTTTGCCATGTGGCTTTTATTTCTTCTTCAGTTTTTCCTGCTTTGATTTGCATTTGAAGCTGGTTAGTTCCGGCTAATAAATTAAACATTTCATTAAAAAACCCTTCTTTTTCTGGAAAATCTTTATAGCTATTGATTAACCAAAACAAGTTAATGCTTTTACTTCCTCTCATATAAATAGTTCCATAATCGGTTAAATCATGCCCAAAACATAGCTGATTTTTATATTTTGCATCTTTTGCTCCTTCCATACTTTTGGGTGTAAAAGTAAATTTATCTGATTTCATTGTTGGATGTCCGATTATCTGAAAAGGTTTTTCTGTTCCTCTACCAACGCTAATTGGAGTTCCTTCAAATAAACACAACGAAGGATACAAATAAACAGCACTCATGGTTTTTAAGTTTGGCGAAGGCTTAATGGGCAATTCATAAATAGTGTTGTGGGTATAATTTTTTATGGGAATGATAGTTAACGTGCATTGGACACCGTTTTTCAGCCATTTTTCGCCATTCAGCATTTGAGCATATTCTCCAATAGTCATTCCGTGAACAATTGGTACAGGATGCAACCCTACAAATGACTTGTATTTTTCTTCCAAAATTGGTCCATCAACAAAATGTCCGTTTGGATTTGGTCTATCTAAAATAACCAACCGAATCTTATTTTCTGCACATGCCTCCATCACATAATGCATGGTTGAAATGTATGTGTAAAACCTTGCTCCCACATCTTGAATATCAAAAATCATTACTTCAATTCCTTTCAATTGTTCTGGAGTTGGTTTTTTGTTGTTTCCATAAAGAGAAATCAATGGTAATTTTGTTTTAGCATCTATGCCTGAGGCTACTTCTTCTCCAGCATCAGCTTCACCTCTAAAGCCATGTTCTGGGCTAAAAACCTTCACAATATGTATTCCCAATGTTACTAATGAATCAACTAAATGCGTGTTGTTTATGGTTGAAGTATGGTTGGCAACAATACCAACTTTTTTAAAGTTCAAAAACTTAATGTATGCATCGGTTTGTGCTGCACCAGTAATTATTGGCAAGTCTGGTTCATCAACCGAAACCCTAGGAAATGAAACAATTGTTTTATCCCCATCAACCTTTGTTGTTTGACCAGTACATTGAAAATGAAAACAACTTATTAAAAGAATATATAGAACTTTATGGTGTTTCATCTCTTTTGTGGTATTTTTGTTTAAAAATCAGGACTGTAAAATTAAGGTGTGTTCTATTAATTAGCCGATAGTTATTTTTGGAATTATTTTAAGTAGATTTTTCTTTAATTTTACATCAAATAGTGGACTATTTGATGTAAAATTAAAGAAAAAGATGCCGAAATAAAACAAAAAGGACATCGGAAAATAAAAAAATCGAATTTATAGAACCCACCTTAATTAAATTGTACGTCTATCCAAATCTAATTTATAGATAGCAAAAATCATTATGAATCTCGAATATTTTATTTCATAAAGAATAATTAAGGGAAATAAATCCAACCGATTTTCGCAGCCTATTATTAGAATTGCAATTCTTGCTATTGCTTTAGGCATTATTGTTATGACTGTTTCGTTGAGTATTGTGGATGGTTTTCAGGAAGAAATACGAAATAAAATTATTGGTTTTGGAAGTCACATACAAATTAGCGGTTATGATTCACACAATACGTATGAAGCAAGTCCTATAGATAAAAATCAAGATTTCTATCCACATTTAGACACCGTAAATGGAATAAAACACATTCAGATTTTTGCAACTAAAGCAGGAATTATAAAAACCAA
>CAYUEO010000099.1:0-3836 GCA_964443755.1 uncultured Gammaproteobacteria bacterium
CGGAATTATAACAGTAACTTCCAACAATAACGGTTGTATTGTTCAAGATAATTTTGAATTATAATTAGAACGATGTTTGGAGCCAACTATTTATATTCCTAATGTGTTTACTCCAAATGAAGATGGAATGAATGATTTATTTTTGATTAAAGGAACATTTATAAGTGAGTTTGAGGGAACTATTTTTAACCGTTGGGGAAATGAACTTTTTAACTGGAAAAATGTAGAAGAAGGTTGGAATGGCGAATATAAAGGTGAGTTAGTTCCCGATGGCACCTATTTTTACATTATGGATGTTGTTTTTGAAAACAGAGAAAAGAAAAGTTTAACAGGCTCAGTTACCCTATTAAAATAATTTTTTAACACAAGTTGCTTATGTTACCAAAAATTAAAACCGTTCAAAATTTTCAGAAAATTTTATTGAGAATTTTTATAGTAATTTATCTTATTTTTTCGCTAATATTAATTACCTCATCTAATGGCTTTTCTCAAGTTTGTGAATCAGGGGCTATGTTTGTTAGTGGATTAGGTTGTGGCTGTTTGAGTGGCTGTGATTTAACGCCATTAGGAGGTCCAAATTGTGGCGGAGGAACAACTGGAAATTGCTCGGTAGGACATCAAACCATGTCAACAACATTTGAAGTACCTGCAGGGTGTGATGTAAGAATTACAGCTGAAATGAAAATTAGAGCAGGTTGTTCAGCCTCTGGTGCTGATGGAAGTTCAACCACTGGAGATAGACTTCGAATTAGAAATACTGCTGGAGCAACACCTCCTTGGCAAATTGGAGGATCTAATGCAAGTTTGTTTGATCAAATGACGGTTACCGGACCAGCAACTATTATTATTGAAGGAGCTGCAAACAGAAGTGATGAAATTATTACCTATACTATTGAGGATCTTGGTTCCTGTAATTGTAGTCAAATTTTACCAATTACACTTGTTTCTTTTTTTGGAGAAGTTTTTAATAAAACTACCAATGTTCTAAAATGGGTCACCTCAGCAGAAATAAATAATGATTATTTTACGATTGAAAGAAGTGTTGATGCCCTTAATTTTGAGCCTATTTCAACAATTAAAGGTGCTGGAAATAGTAACATCACGTTGTTTTATGACTTTATAGACCATCAGCCACAAAAAGGAAACAACTATTATCGCTTAAAACAGACTGATTTTAATGGAGATTTTAGTTATTCAGAGATTATTGTGATTAAGAATGAAGAAAAAAATATAGCAGTATTTTATTATAATAACCTATTAAAAGTTTCTACCAAAGAAAGTGTTCAACTTCAAATTTTGGACATTACAGGAAGAATGGTGTTTGAAAATAAAAGCAACAACGAAACCGTTGATTTATCTTTTTTATCACAAGGCATATACATCTACAGAATTGCTTACCAAAATACCGTTCTATCGGATAAACTAGTAGTTCAGTAGTTATAATTTTTCATCAACTATTTTAAGTTAGAACTGAAATAATTCATTAAATTTCACCATAATACAAGCAACGTGATAATCCTTTTTACGTTATAATTGTATTATGAAGAAGATAATAGTAGTATTATTTTTCCTTTTTTGTGTAACTGAAGCAAACTCTCAAGTGTTTTATACAGAAACTTTTGATGGCTCTGTTTGTGCGGCTGGATCAGGATGTGATCCAAGTTTTGTTGGCTGGACAACTACCAATGTTGGAGTAAATGGGGTTAATGCTAATAAATTCTATGTTTCTTGTCAAGAGAATGGAAATGCTGCTGGTGTTTGTGGTAGTGGTTGTGGAAGCGATCAATCTCTTCATGTAGGAAATGTTTCAACTTCTTCTGCAGCATTTCTTTTTTGTCCTTCAGGAGATTGTGGAGCAGCTTATGATGACTCTAGTCCTGATGAGGCTACTAATATTAGATGTGAATCACCAACGATTAACTGTACGAGTAAATCAAATATTACTATAGAATTTAACTACATTGAAAGTGGTGAAGGAGCTGATGATAATGCTACTTTATGGTATTTTGATGGGGCTGCTTGGAATAATATAAATGCATTATCTAAAACATCAACATGTGGAAGTAGTCAAGGTTTATGGACTGCATTTTCTGGTTCATTACCTGCTTCGGCTGACAACAATCCTAATGTTAAGATAGCTTTTAGATGGGCTAATGATGGTGATGGTGCTGCTAGCGACCCTTCTTTTGCTGTTGATGACATTACACTGAGTACTCCCATTCCTACACCTATTGAATTAGTTTCTTTTATTGGAAAAGGACTTACACCTACATCTAACTTATTGGAATGGATAACATCTTCTGAAATAAATAATGATTTTTTTACCTTAGAACGAAGTACAGATGCTATTCATTTCGAAGCCATTTCTACCATTAATGGAGCGGGAAATTCCTCCATAGTGTTGAACTATAAATATGTAGATATGCTTCCTATAGAAAATGTCTCTACTTATTATTACCGCCTCAAACAAACCGATTTTGATGGACAATTTGAATATTTTGATGTGATTGCAATAGCAAGAAAAAATACCAATAAATTAAATGTTTTTTACTACAACAAGCAGTTGCACTTTTCTGATGACCATACAAAAGAATTTTCGGTTACAGTTTTAGATGTTTCTGGTAGAATTATTTATGAAAAAGAGCCAAAAAAATTAGTGGAAAAGATTTGTCAAGAAATTGACAAAGAAAGGAAAGAAGAGAAAAAAAGAATCTCCAAAGGTCGGTAGAATAAAAGAGTTATAAGGTTAAAGTATTCAATAAATTTATGCCTGAAAATTTAGGAGAATGGAAGCCAGTAGGCAAAGTAACCCATTACTTTGATAAAATCAAAGTAGCGGTGGTTGAGCTTTTTGAAGGCCTAAAAAAAGGCGACAAAATAAGGTTTGTTGGTGGCGAAGACACTGATTTTGAGCAAGAGATCAATTCAATGGAAGTTGACCACCAGAATATTGATAAGGCGAAAAAAGGAGATGAAATTGGCATGCAAGTAGACCAAAAAGTAAGAGAGGGCTATAAGATTTACAGAGAATAGGACGGACTTTATTTTGATATTTTCTATCAAATGGTATTTTGATAGATTTTACCGATTTTATCTTGTGTTTTTTGGATACTTGGTCGTTTGTGAAAAATTAGCCAAAGTTTTTAAATCTTTTTAGCAGGGCCTATTATCTTGCTAAAGGAGATGGAATTTATGGAAAAAGATTGGCCCGGGCAGACCTGCAAAAATGTAAGCATTAATGATTTAATTTTAGTTTCCCTTTTTCGTTTAGAAACCTTAAATCACAAACCAAGTTTTGAGAAATTGTTTAAGCAGTGCTTTGATACTTTTCCCAGCAAGTTTAGTTTTAAGAATTATCCTGATTTGCCAGACAGCCGTAAGCTGGACAGGGCTTTGAGGTCTTTAAGGGCGATAAAAATGATAAGAGGAAACCCTAAAGAATTTTTTTCTTTGACCGCGGCAGGAAGAAAAAAGGCCTCTCAAACAATGAACCTTTTTAGGCAAAAAAAGTTACGCTTCTAATCCGTGCTTAGAATAAGGAAAAGTTATCAATTATTATATGGAGGAAAAAAGTTTTTCTATTTCTTGGTCCAGCTTTTTTAAAGTCGTGGCTGTTTTTTTCGCCGCTTATCTTGTCTATTTAATTTATGATATTCTTGTTTTATCTATTTTCGGTTTGGTGATTTCTGTTTTATTTGAGACGCCGGTTAGGCTTTTGGAGAAAAAGATGTCGAGAGGATTAGCCATCCTCTTTCTTTATATTTCAGTTTTCGTTGTCATCTCGCTTTTAATTTATTTGCCGGCCTCGCAGGTAGTCGCGGAAATCGGCCAGTTCA
>CAYUEO010000100.1:0-3805 GCA_964443755.1 uncultured Gammaproteobacteria bacterium
TGTACTAGCTAAAGTGCTTTTGCCAGATCCGTTAGGGCCCATAATAACTACCACTTCCCCTTTGTTAATTGACAAACTTACATCATCAAGAACTAATTTTCCCTCGATCTTAACTCGCAAGTTTTTTATTTCTAAAGTGTGCATAAATTTATTAAGTCTCTAACCCGGATTTTTATTATAATTGACCTTCTAAAATACTCAAGCTATAATTTATTAAAATATTGTATATGAATAAATTTTACATAGTTTACGCTCACCCTAATCATCAGGGACATCATGCTTGTTTTTTAAAAGCAATTCTAAAGAGGCTGGATGAAACAAATGAAAACTACGAGGTGCTTGATCTTTATGCTATTAATTATGATCCGGTGCTCAAATCAGATGAGCTATACAGCTCCGGACAAAAAACAGTTAATGAACAAAATCTCGGGTTTCAAAAAAAAATTAAAGAATCTAATCGTTTATTGTTTATCTACCCAACCTGGTGGGGTGGCATGCCGGCTATTTTAAAAGGTTGGATAGATAGAGTCTTTGTTGGTGGATTTGGCTTTGTCTATAAGCTAGGCATCCCCATTGGCCAATTAAAGGGGAAAAAGGCGGCAGTATTTTCTGCCAGTGGCTCTCCGGAACTATATTCTCTACTAATCACTCGTGAACAAGCTGTTAGAACCATGACTCACGATGTGCTCCGTTTTTGCGGCCTAGAAGCTAAATCTTTTCGCCTGGGTTCAGCTAAAATACTAAATAAAGATAGTGAATTAAAAATTGATAATATAGCCAATAAAGTATATCAATATTTAACTTCCTGAACTAGCCCGCCATTTTTTAAGAAAACGCATCCGATCTTTACGACATTTAGCTAAAGCATAATAGACAGCAATCCCAGCCGCTACCATAACATTCAATGACTTGTTCACTCCATACATCGGTAGCTCAATTACATCATCAACTAAATCTAAGGCTTCCTCGGTAATTCCAGTTGTTTCATGACCAAAAATAAAGGCGATAGGAAAATTGTATTCTACTTTTCGGTAATCTTTAGAACTAGCGTGTTGTTCAACCGCCACTACTTGTAAGCCCCTAATAGAACGTAAATCAGCTAAAGCTGCTCGAACAGTTTTCTTGTGTTCCCAGGGTACTAATTTATAAGTCCCTACCGAGGCTTTAACTATTTTATGATCAGGTGGTACGGCGCAATTTCCGCACAAATATATTTTTTCAGCCGCTACAGCATCAGCCAAACGAAAAAAGCCTCCTATATTATAAGTGTCTAAAACATTTTCTAATATTATATATACCGGGTGTCTTTTAACAACCGCACTAATAGCTAAGGCCTGATCTTCATCTATTTTTCTGAGTTCCGCTGAATTTAAAGTCATAATATTTTACCAATACACTTAAAAAGGCCCTAAATTATATAGGTGCCTCACATATCCTACTGCCACATTAACATTATTTCAAGAAAAATCAAAGTTTTGTTTTAAAAACTCTAAAAAAGCACCATAAAATTTATGGTACTTTTTTATATAATTTATTGGCTATTTATTGGCAAACTTACCACTTATAGACAGCATCCAGATAGCAGATAAACCAACTAGTGTATAAATAACGCGAATCACAACAGACATATCGCCAAGAAGTGCTGTTACTAAATTCCATTCAAATAAGCCAATTAACAGCCAATTTACACCGCCCACTATTAACAAGATAAACGCTATCCAGTCAATGGCCATGAACCTATTCATAAACTTCTTCTTTATCGAAAATTTTTAAAAATTCGACCTTTAATTCAAACTATATTACGCATTTATAGAAGTTTCTTGTTGTTTTTGTAACTTTTTTTGATTGTGTTTAAAGTCCACTGTCCATTTATCCGGCTCAGAAGAGGCCAAGGCTAAAGCAGACATGGCAAGCGCAGCATCGCGCACTCCGGTTGCTCCTCCGGCTTCTAACGCAATAGCTATTAGATGAAAGCCTAAAATCAGGGCCACGACTCTAGTATAAACACCGAGTATCAGAAATAGAGCAGATATTATCGCAAACAAACCGTTAATTTGGACTAAAGTTTCTCCAGGTATTGGTAAATAACCGGTCCATTCAGGTAAAAAACCTAACCATACGCTCGGATCAAGAATATGTTGATAGCCAAACCACAGAAACAATAAAGCAAAGCCAAAACGTAGAACCTGTCTCGATAAATTATTCATATATTTATTGTATTTGACCTATTTTTAATAAAACCAGAGCCGCCTTAGCTGCTTTAGAGCCGCCGTGCTGGTTAGTAAATGAGACTGTGCTATCTTGACCACACATAGCAATAATCGGCTTCGCTCCGCCCGGATGCCGGGAAATCCAAGAAGTAAGTTCATAAACACTGCCATCAATTACAGTCCAACAATCACTGTCAGCAGCATGAATTGTAACGTCAGCGAGACTATACTGATTATCAGTTTTAGTAGAAGCCGCATCGTTACTTATAATTTTATTTACAGCCCGACCATTCCAGATTATATATCCCGTACCAAATAAAAATAATGTAATTAATATTATGGCAATTCTACTTCTCTGCATATATTTTATATAAAAATAATTATACTTAAATAATAAGTAATATTATTTATTTTTTCAACATAGTTCTAATTAGCTGTTTGGTTTGCTCTTGTAGAGCTCCGCTTAACCAATCGGCATCAATACTATTAGTTCTCTTAAAATTTATTTGCACCACATCACCATTTTTTAAAGCTTGGTTTAAAGGACTTGTTTTTCCATTAACTAAAGCTTTCTTTATTTTGGAAAATTTATTTTTATAAGTTTGACAAACAAAATCTAAAACCGTGGCCGGCCTATTAATATGATAAAGATTATTATTTTGATCAAAAATTATTAACCGATCATCTCTAAAGTATGTTTTAAGTAAATTCTGGAATTTATCGGCTGACCTAACTCTCTGTTGCAGTATTTTTAAACTACGAAATAAATCAACACGTACTCGTCCAGTATGAGCGGAGTAATTAAGGTGCTTATAACGATAATGAGCGGCAGCGCCATATTCTGAATGCTTATGAATATCTGCAGTTCTAATTTGTATTTCTAGCGGCTCTTCGTTGACTCCGGGCAGCGGATAAACAACAGTATGAATTGACCTGTACCCATTATCTTTTGGAGCTCCGATATAATCTTTTAGCTTGCCTGGAACTGGGTGCATATATTTATGAACAATACCTAGCACCCGATAACAATCTTCTAAGCTACTCACTATTATTCTAATGGCCAACCTGTCAGTCAGTTCTTCAAACTTTCTATTCTTGAAAATCATTTTTCGATAACAAGAATAAACACTCTTTCTTCTGCCGATAATATGAGCCTGAATACCATGAGAAGCTATAAATTTAGATAAATATTCTCTAGTTAGGTCCAAACATTTTAAATCTATTTTCTCGTATCTTTTCATCATCCGACTGACGTGGTCCGCTTCTTCGGGATGTAGAATCCAAAAACAACGGTCTTCTATTTCATGTCGCCAAGCGTTAAAACCAAAGCGGGATGCAAAGGAGGCATAGATTAAAAAAGACTCCTCAGCAATTGAGATCTGCCCAACTGGTGAAAACCGGTCTAGGTGTCGAATATCATTTAAGCGATGCGCTAATCTTAAAAGCAATAACCGTCTATCGCTAGTAAAAGAGTTCACAGCTGTATCTAAATCTTTAGTGTCGCCGCTAACACGAAATTGTCTTAGCTTGTGCATGCCCTCAGCTAACAGGCGCTCCTTACTATTTAGAGGGCTTTGAGATATTAAAAAACCACC